>NZ_JAUBSA010000030.1:0-69985 GCF_036702115.1 Microcoleus sp. LAD1_D5
AAAAGCGTTCCCAGACATTGGCGCTTTCGCGTTGCTGTAAGGTTGTTGTCATTTGTTTATGATTGCTTTATTTGGTTGTCAATGTTCGGATGATGTTTCTATTATTAACGGTATTGTTAACGTTTGTAAAGGGGTGTGGCGATAGTTAAACTGATGACTGCGATTAGGAAAGCTGATGAAAGCAGAGAGAGGGCCGTAGCTTGCGGGGCGGGACGCCATCGCCCGATCGCGAAAAGATATGCCAGCGTGCACACGCGGCGCACCTCAACCCTAACGAACGGGAGCTATGGGAGGTGGAGAAGGTAGAGGAACAGGAGCGAGGACAGGTGGAGAGACTGGCCTGCGAAGAGGTGGAGAAATCCTGAACTGCTGGAGTTGCTGCGGGGTGAGCGATCGCAAAATTCTCAGTCCGAGAGTGTCTCTGGAGATGCTTAAAGCGTAGGATGGCTCCAAATACGGGCGGAAATTTGATTTGTTGTTCAAATAGCTTTCCATGAAAGCTAGGCTGAGTCCGCTGAGGTAGCGGCGGGCTAAAGCTGGCTCAGGTCCGATCGCCTCTGCTGGTGGCAAAAAGAGGCTTTGAGGGGATTCCTCGATCGTTGAGAAGTGAGTCCCGTTGATCATCAATACCAGATATTTGTTGAGCGATGTCAGCCATGTGAACGGTTGAATTTGTTCGAGGAAAGCGGGGGCGACGGTATCGGCGCTGCCTGCGATTACCATGACTGGGATTTGGATTGTGCTGAGGTTTGTTTCTCCAAGAATGCTGCTGACGATCGGGTTGACGGCGATCACAGCTTTGATGCGCGGGTCGTCGAAATTGTACTGGTTGCGATCTAGTCCGCGGGCGCGACACTGCAACAGTAGGGAGAGGTTCCAAGTATCGTTTTCGAGCCGGCAATCATTGTCTAGCTGTGCAAAATTAATCCCCGCCCCGGCTAATGCTAAAGCCGTATAGCCACCGAAAGACTGGCCGATGACGCCGACTCGCTGCAAGTCGAGCTGCCCTTGGTAGGTCGGATCGGTTGTAGAAAGTTTGGTTAAATAATCGAGCAGGTCTTTGATGTCGAGGGGGCGGTTGATAAATTCTGCTGGTTCTGCTACTTCAGTGGCTCTGCCTGTTACTAAGTTTTGGATTTGTTGGGCGTTGCTGCCGGGGTGTTCGGGGACGGCGACGGCAAAGCCGTAGGAGGCTAGGTGTTTTGCTAAATACTCGAAGGAAAGGCGATCAGAACCTAAACCGTGTGAAATTACTACTACTGGGGCCGGTTGCTGGCTGCCCTGCGGCAGGTAAATGTCCATATCAAAGGTGCGAGGGCGATTTGGACTCGTCACAGTTACCGATGATTTTTTCCAAGTATAGGGGCCCGGTAGCTGGGGCTGCAGCATTTCGGCGGGCGGTATGGCGGGTTCTGAGGCTGCTTGTGCTTCGGACAACTGGGCGACTCCGGCGATCGTCTGATTGGAACGGTTGATCAGCGATGTCAGCTCGTTGGCGATACCCAAGGCGCGGGCGATGTCAATCCTGATGCCATAGGTGGGGAATTTCCGCAGCACGTTGAGAATTGTCAGGCCTTCTGGATCTGAGGCTGCTAAAATCAGGGCGGCTCGGATGGCATAAAATCCAGGCTGCCGAGCTTTGGTTTGAATTACTCGGCCTAAGCGTCTCAGCAGCACTTCTCCTTGAGGTGTGTAGAGAAATTGGGCGATCGTCACCTGGCTGATTTCAGCTTTCGCTTGCAGGGCGCTGCGAATCTCAGCTAGCTGAGATTCTTTGATGTACTGAGCGAAGCCATCCAAGTTCGAGTCTATTTTGCCTTCTTGGGCGAAGAGTGCCAGGGATTCGATGGGAACTGATTCTTCTAGCGCCCCGTAAGTTACGTAAATTCGCTCGGCACCCATTGCCGGTGTGGCAGTGCAAACAGCAGTGAATGCAAACAATCCTAGGTATTTTGGGGCGATCGACCGCCGAGTGCGAAGGGCAGCAGTGGAGAGACTCCGAAACAGACAGTTCATAACTTTCACACCTAGGACTTCTAATAATTAGTCGGTGAAACGATGTAAATTGTTTCGCCAATATTTAATGCCGAAAAATCGATCTGTTGGTTCGGATGCTTCGGAAATTAGGTTATCTTGGGAAGCATAGCCTAAAAGTAATTTTCTGATTTTACAAGGCTAGCTGAAATTTAAAATTTAACGCCGAGGGGTCAAACCTGGTGGAATGCCCATTGATTATTTTTTCAGCTATGCAAGATATTGTCGATCAAGTTTGTAACTACAGCCTGAGTGAGAGAATTTATGATGTTCAATGCAACTGCTATCCTGATTGACGCTTTTGTGCAAGAGCTGCAGGCCGGCTACCGTCGCACCTACGGCAAGTACAAGCCTGACTACCCTGAAATTATCGCCTGGGCAGGGACTATGGCTCTGGAAAATATCGCTAACTGCGATGCTCTGTACCACAATGTGGAACACACAATGCTCGTGGCTTTGGTGGGACAAGAGATTCTCCGCGGCAAGCATATTCGCGAAGGGGGAGTGTCGCCGGAAGATTGGCTGCACTACCTGATTTCGCTGCTGTGCCACGATATCGGCTACGTCAAAGGTGTTTGTCGCCAAGACCAAGAAGCTGTGGGACTCTACGCTACGGGTATTGACGGGGGCATGGTTTCTGTGCCGATCGGCGCAACTTCTGCCAGTTTAACTCCTTATCATGTCGATCGAGGAAAACTCGTAATTGACGAACGCTTCGGCGGCCACACATTAATTGATGCCGAACAAATCAAGCGCAATATTGAATTGACGCGCTTTCCAGTTCCTGCTAGCGAAACTCATCAAGACAGAAACAATTATTCTGGACTCGCTAGAGCCGCCGATTTGATCGGTCAGTTGAGCGACCCAAATTACCTGCGAAAAATAAGTGCCCTGTTCTACGAATTTGAGGAAGTCGGCACTAATAAAATCTTGGGCTACAAGTCTCCTGGAGATTTGCGACAAAATTACGCCAAGTTTTATTGGAATGGAGTTTTTCCTTACATTCCAGCAGCTTTGAACTACTTGGAATTGACCCAGGGAGGCAAACAGATTATTGCCAACCTCTACGCCAACGTATTTCAAGTTGAACACGCTGAACCGCTCGCTTTCACCAAGCCAAACGCTCAAGAATTCACCAAATCCCGCGCCAATAGCAACTTGAGCGCCGAAAAAAACAGTGAGAATCTGCAACCTTCCATGTCCGGGGAAAACAAGAAATTTTCCGAGTTTGAAGACTTGAATTTGTGATGATTTACGCCCAATATTCGGCAGCTATAAAGGCGAGTCAGTGGATTTTAAGATTGAGAATTCGGTGTGATATGTTGGGCACAACTTTGGGCTTTCAATCAGTCGAAGGATTTGAAATTTACTCCATAGATGAATCTGGGAGGTTGAACAAGAGTCGAAAATTTTGGCCGACGGGCGACTCCTGTCGGAAATTAATTATCCGTTTTTGGGCAGGGTGATAATTAGGATAAGTTTTGATTTTCTAGTTGCTGGATCTTTGTTTTTAGCTCAAATTGAGATTAATCCTCTCAAATCTAAAATGGCTCTGGCAGCAGATAGGTTGCTTGCTCCTTTTTTTTGAGCTAAAATGAAGAGTTATAATCAAAAATTTAACAGCGAAAATCGAAAACCTTAAATTGATATGGCAGCAGAAATTCAGCAGCAAATTCAACAGTTGAGGCAGCAGCTACAGGAAGCTAGCTATGCTTATTATGTTCTCGATGCGCCGATCATTCCAGATGAAGTGTACGATCGACTTTATCGCCAGTTACAAGAATTAGAATCAGATTATCCGGAATTAATTACTGCCGAAAGTCCGACTCAGCGGGTGGGAGAACAGCCTGCTACTCAATTTTTTAGCGTCAAACATAATATTCCTCTCTACAGTTTGGAAAATGCTTTTAATTTTGAGGAATTTGCTAAATGGCAGGAACGCTGGCAAAGGGTAGCGCCCCCCCTAACCCCCGGTCAAGAAGGAAATGCACCCCCCCTAACCCGCCCTTATCAAAGGGGGGGACAAGAGGGAATAACATCTTCCATTAGCAATCAGGAAAACACGGAAATTACTCCCCCCCTTAGCAAGGGGGGGTTGGGGGGGGTTTCCTATGTTTGCGAGTTAAAAATTGACGGTTCTGCTTTAGCGTTAACCTATGAAAATGGAGTTTTAGTCCGTGGTGCGACACGGGGAGACGGCATTGCCGGAGAGGAAATTACTCAAAATGTCAAGACTATTCGTTCGATTCCTTTAAAGCTCAATTTAGATAATCCGCCGCCTGTTGTGGAAGTGCGGGGAGAGGCTTTTTTGTCTTTAGCTGTGTTTGAGGAAATTAATCGGGAACGGGAAAAAGCAGGGGAACAATTGTTTGCTAATCCTCGCAATGCTGCGGCAGGTACGCTGCGGCAGTTGGATTCTAAAATTGTGGATAAGCGACGGTTGGATTTCTTTGCTTATACTCTGCATTTAGATCAGGGTAACGAGGGTGACACGCAGTGGGATTCGTTGGAATTGTTGCGACGAATGGGGTTTAAGGTGAATCCCAATCGCAAAATTTGCTATGCTTTGGATGAGGTTCGCGAGTATTACGAATATTGGGATACTGAGCGGCGGAATTTGCCTTACATGACGGATGGGGTTGTTGTTAAGATTAATTCGGTTTTGCTGCAAAAACAATTGGGTTTTACTCAGAGGTTTCCGCGTTGGGCGATCGCCCTGAAGTATCCCGCTGCCGAAGTCCCTACAATAGTAGAAGCTGTCACCGTACAAGTAGGCAGAACCGGGGCTCTGACTCCTGTAGCGGAACTCAAACCGGTGCAGTTGGCGGGGACAACGGTTTCGCGGGCTTCTCTCCATAATAGCGATCGACTTTCCGACCTAAATCTCCACATTGGTGATACTGTAATTGTTAAAAAAGCTGGGGAAATTATACCAGAAGTTGTGCGAGTTTTGCCAGAACTTCGCCCCCAAAATGCTCAACTTTTCCAAATGCCTAGTTGCTGTCCCGAATGCGAACAGCCTGTGGTTCGGGAAAAGGGGGAGGCCGTTACTCGCTGCATCAATACATCTTGTCCAGCGATTTTGAGGGGTTCGCTGATTCATTTTTGCAGCCGGGATGCTCTGGATATTAACGGTGTTGGGGAAAAGTTGGTGCAGCAAATGGTTGATAGCAATTTGGTGCATTCTGCGGCGGATTTGTACGATTTGACTGCGGAAAGATTGATGAGTTTGGAACGCATGGGTAAGAAGTTAGCAGAAAAGTTGGTAAGTGCGATCGCCCAATCGAAAAATCAACCTTATTCGCGGGTACTTTACGGCTTGGGCATCCGCCACGTCGGCAGTGTGAATGCTCAATTGCTGGCAGAAAGGTTTGCAAATGTGGAAGAGTTAGCAGCGGTATCGGCGGCATCGATTGAGGGCGTTTACGGCATCGGGCCGGAAATTGCTCAAGCTGTTTATCAGTGGTTTCGAGTGTCGGCAAATCAAAGTTTAATTGCACGGTTGAAAACTGCGGGATTGCAATTGCAGTCAGAAGTTAAAAATCAAAATTTAGCGAGTACAAATTTACAATTTGCAGGCAAAACTTTTGTGCTGACGGGAACTTTACCCACTCTGAAACGAGATGAAGCTAAAGATTTGATTCAAAAAGCTGGAGGGAAAGTCACAAGTTCTGTGAGTGCTAAAACTGATTATGTTGTTGTGGGAGAAGATGCGGGTTCTAAGTTAGAAAAGGCTCAATCTTTGGGAATCGAACTACTTTCGGAAGCTGAGTTATTAGAATTGCTATCGAAACCCTAAATGATTGGTGAAAGTCAATATATCTCTCTTTTTTCTTTCTCTGCGCCCTCTGCGCCGTCTGCGGTTCGTAAAAAAGCTGATTCACTTGAGCCGTTTTCCGACAACATCGCCAACGATTCTATTTCCCTAGGTGCCAAATAGCCGATCGCGAATTGGGCAATACCTCAAAAGGCATAGAAATCGCGATCGCACTTGGTCAATATACCTACTTCCCCGGCGGTGCTGCCCGAATCGGTTGTCGGTACTGGCTAGTTTTGCTAAAATTTGATAGAGTTTGCAATAGCGATCGCCACTGCCCGCTTAGCCAAATCCCAGCAATCATAGGAGATACATTATGTCGGAAGTTCCAGCAGAACAAACACAAACAAACTTGACAACTCCCGAAATAACTACCGAAAGCTCAATTTCGGGAGTGGAAAACGTGAAAAATAGTTTGGGAAACATCCTAAATAGTTGGAAGTTGAAAGCAGGATTAGCCGTTGCTGTACTTTTGGGAGTTTTGCTATTTGCTTTCTACTGGCAGCATATGATTGCAGTGGTAGGTATGAAGAGTTGGTCGGCGCGATCGGGAGCTAACCCGATCGAATGTATGGTAAGAGATACTAATAACGACGAGTATGTCAGTTGCAGCGCCCTCCTCGATCAGCAGATTGTCCCTCTTGAGTGCAGTTCGAGTTTGTTCAATATCGGCTGTCGAGTCAATTACGGAACTGCGGCACCCAATCCGAGACAAAGCAGCCCTAGATAGAGCATCTGCGGGTTAGAGATGATTGTTGAACGAACAAATTTGCTACTTAAAATATGGGGGTTACAAAAAAACTCTCACCGTGAAAACACTCCAGCAATAAAGAGCGGAAAACTATTGTTTTTCTTGTTGTAAATTAGCAGGTAAGTCTACTTACCTGCTATTGCCATTAGGTAATCTGTGATAGATGATGTGCGGCAGTATATTGGCGATCGGAAGGTTTTTGATGATATTACTTTGATCGTGATGAAACAGAAAGAGAGTTCCAAACCCCCTGGATCGATCGCGGGTTGAAATTGGGGCAGCCACGGGGGAACCGCCCCAACTACCCCAAGCGGGCATTGTCGCTACTGTAGAAACTTTCGTCCCTAAGAAGCGGAGAATGAAAGATAAAAATAGCAGCTTACCAAGGGCTTCCGATCATGGTGAAACTGCTCCAATAGTAAGGATGAGAAAAATTTTGGTTTGTTTGTTGTAAATTAGCAGGTAAATTTAACTTGCCGCCTGTTGTTACTAACTGTCCGTTTTCCAGTCGTACTTTACCGGACATTATTGCTTGTTGAGCCAGTTGCAAAGCTTCTGCCTTAGTTGTGGTTCCTCGCAACTGGTGGTAAAATTCGCTCATCAGCCCCAAAGTGCCTCCATCGTCAACATACCACAAACTCCCTAAAGCAGATTTCGCGCCGGATTTTACTGCTAAACCTCCAAAACCTAACTCTGCTTCCCGATCGCCCATAGCAGTTCTACAAGCACTTAATACTAACAAGTCTACCTGCGGATTTCGCCAATTCAAACTCTCCATGCGATCGAGCTGCAATTTGGAATTCCACATTTGAATGTAGGAATTGCTCGCTTTTCCCGGTTTGAATTCAGCGTGAGTTGCTAGGTGAACGATCCGAAATCCTCCCTTGGTGTGTTCCGACTTGAGATTATCTAAAGTGAAAGTAGAATTGAGGAAAGATGGGCTCTGCCACTGAGCCGAAATCGCCTGCAATTCGATCGGCACATTGGGCAAGGGCTGTTGGTCAACAAATTCTGACCTTCCCATTGCTAGCACTGTGGCGTCTCTAACAGCTTTATAATCGGTATTAGTCGAACTAAAACTGGGAATTAGGCTGAAACTGTATTTTTCAATCAAGAAGCCTTTACCGTCGTGCAAAGCCGCAAAGGGCAGGCTTCGCAATCCCGCATCGACTGACAGTAACAAAGTCTGAATTCCTAAGTTTTCTAAGTCTTTTTCTAGGGGTGCGATCGCCCATTTATATAGTTGCTGGGCTGCGGGTAGATAACTGGTACTAGCGCGTTTTGCAGGATTGGTGATTTCAGCTCGCAACTCCTGGACGGTAGGGAAAAGAGCTGCTCTGTTGGCTTCGGGGACGCTGTAGTGAATCGGCCGGCCGACCGGAGGAACTAAAATTAGTTCCAGTCGATCTTCTCGCGAGACTATGTAGATAATACCAGACCGCTTGCCGGTTTGCTGTTCAATATTTTGTAAGGTTTGTTGGAATGTCGAAATCAAGAGTTTTTCCTCTGGGAGATTGGCTTTTACCCCCAGGTATTCTCCAAATTCTTGATTCCTCATTTCTTCGATTCGCCAGACTATGTTCTGTATGTCGTTAGCTTCAAAAAGTCCATCGGGAGACGGAACATATCCCAGAACTAAATTAGAAGTAGGATTGACTGTTGGTGGTTGTTTTGATTCTGGTGGGGACGGTACGATGTCCGCGGGTAATTGACTGGTGATACTTTGATCGATGGTTAAAACTCGATCGGTAGCAGCAACACCGGGATTGTCTAGCGGTGGAGTTTTCGGGGGTTGAAAGTCTTCTGAATCAGGGGTTGAAGATTCTCCTTGCGGTGCGGGTGTATCTGCGGCTGTGGGCGATGTTGTTGCTGTCACAGGTCCGGGCACTTGTATTTCCGTAGGATCGATCGGAGTGGGAGTGACACTTGGAGTGGGAGTGACACTCGGAGCGGGAGTGGGAGTGACACTTGGAGTGGGATTGGGAGTGACACTTGGAGTGGGAGTGACACTTGGAGTGGGATTGGGAGTGACACTTGGAGTGGGATTGGGAGTTACTAGCGGAGTGGGAGTTTCACTCGGAGTCGGAGTTGGAGTTACTACCGGAGTTGGAGTGACACTTGGAGTGGGAGTTGGAGTTACTAGCGGAGTGGGAGTTTCACTCGGAGTCGGAGTTGGAGTTACTACCGGAGTTGGAGTTTCACTCGGAGTCGGAGTTGGAGTGACACCTGGAGTGGGAGTTGGAGTTAGTACCGGAGTTGGAGTGACAACTGGAGTGGGAGTCGGAGTTAGTACCGGAGTGGGAGTGACACTTGGAGTGGGAGTCGGAGTTAGTACCGGAGTTGGAGTTTCATTCGGAGTCGGAGTTGGAGTTACTACCGGAGTTGGAGTTTCACTCGGAGTCGGAGTTGGAGTTACTACCGGAGTTGGAGTTTCACTCGGAGTGGGAGTTGGAGTTACTACCGGAGTTGGAGTTTCACTCGGAGTGGGAGTTGGAGTTACTACCGGAGTTGGAGTTGGCGTTGGCGTCGGATCGATCGCGTCGTCAGTCGAAAACACAATATTACCCACACTACTAGAACGCGGAAACGACTGCGATGTAATGGTAGATTGTCCCGTTGTAATTGCACCCGCCGTACCGTTGCTAGCAGCATCCCCCACCACAAACGGTTGAATCGGCGTCCCTCCATCTCCCCCAGCGTGCACAATTGTAATTTTGCCACCACCGGCGCCGCCAGCAGTAGAAATGCTAGCAAATCCCGTGGGCGACAGTGGGGTGGAAAAAGTACCCGTAGCGCGGAAAAAATTGCCTGTTATTGCTGTCACCTCGCCACCGGTGCTGCCTGTACCGCCTTGGGCATTGATAAACTCTACTTGAATATCGCCGATCGGATCTAAGAACACATTGCCGGCATTTCCGACTATACCGCTAGAGTTAATTTGTCCGGTTGTAATTGAAGTTATCGCCTTAACAGTTATGTTGCCGCCACTGTTTGCCAATGTATTCAAATTGCCTGCGGTGAAATTGTTACCGCTTGTAAATAGAATTTCTCCGCCATTAGTAGTAATATTTTTAACACTTATATCGCCCTTGGCAGTAATATCGACTTTGGCGGCGGTGACATCTCCCGATAAATTGACTTTTTCCGTGTTTAGTGCTGTCAATTGTTGCGCGTTAATTGTCGAGTTTCCTGTCACATTACCAGCATTTTCGATCGCAAGATTTCCTAACTTGCTGATGGCACCCACCGAACCGTTGAAAGTGATGCTGCCGCTACCGGAGGCTAGAGTTAAGTTGCGGGCCGCATCAATACTGTCGATCGCATCTCCGAAGGCAATATTTCCCCCTGCCGTACTCAATATCGCATCTTTCGTCAACCCGAGAAGACCGTTAATATTGATATTGCCATTATTAGTAGTAACATTGCCACCCAACTTAGTGCTGGCAGCGGCAATATTAAAACCAGAATTGCTCGCAATATTACCGTTAGTGAATTCCGCCTGCGTTGCGGTAACATTCAAAACAGAAAGTGGTGCTGTTCCTCCGATATTTCCTTGTACCAGCACATTGCCTGTAGCCGCATCTAAGTTCAACAAATGATTACCGTCTATCGCACCAGTTATCTTAATATCTCCGCCGCTGCTACTGAGATTAATATCGTTGCCGAGTGTGACAGTGCCGTTGAGACTGATCGGATTTTTATTGGTATTGATGCCATAATTCAAATTAATTGTGGCAGCCTTGAGAGCAATGCTGCTGTTGTCATTGCCGGTAATAGTGCCATCAAGTGCGATCGTACCAGTTCCCGTTTGAATATTTACTGGATCTAAAAATGTGAGATTAAAGGGAATACTAATATTAGCACTGCTATCCGAACGCCCGATCGCGATCGAGCTAAATCCATTTTGAATTAAATTAAGTTCCGATGCAGTCAAATCTAAAGCGCTAGTATTGTTATCAGTTCCGCCAACAACAATATTTTGTCCTGCTGTTGCGGGTTGCAGCGTTAACGCGCCCGTACCAGAAACGTTTCCAGAAAAATCAATTTCACCTGCTGTTAAATTCAGCGGGTTACTACCGGCCGATAAAGTAGAACCGAAAGCAATAGTTGCATCTCCCAGCGTAAAACTTACAGGAGCTTTTAATGTCACCGGGTCGCTAAAACTAATGTTATCATTAGTTGTGGTGATATTTCCGCTCACCGCAACATTACCCCCGCCATTTTGAATAAAGGCACCGTCTAAGTTCAGGTTTTTCTCAATATTGAGATTCACCTTATTGGTAATTGTGAGTGTGCCTTCATTGGTGGTTGTTACAGTTCCTTTGAGATTAACATTATCAGCATCAATACCGAGATTGCCAGCTACGTCAACTGTCTTGTTGAGAGTAACTTCGCTGCCTGAAAACACCGACTTTGGGGCAACAGTCACTGCATCTGCATAAGTTTGACTGTCGGTGGTGGTGACATTGCCCCCTAAAGATATCTTGCTGTTGGCAGTTAAACTTGTGAGAGGAGTTGTTTCGCCGATCGCACTTTTGAAGGTAAGATTACCGCTAGCGGCCTTCACAGTCAAATCGCTGGTACCATCAACAGTATTATTGAAAGTAATGCTGTCACCTAAAAGAATCGGATTATTGGCAATTGTAACTGCATCTCCGTAGGTTTGACTGCCAGTTGTCGTCACATTGCCATTGAGTTGAGTTGTGCCGCCAGCATCTGTAGTCAAACTCGTGGCATTGACTGTTTGATTAAATGCGGTTGTTCCTGTAGAGTTAGCTGTTAATTTGCCGATCGGAGTTACAGCACCAACTGCACCATTGAATGTAAGATTACCCGTACCCCCATTCACAGTTAAATCGCTGATTCCGTCTACAGTATCGTTGAAAGTAATTTCGCTGCCTGAAAGAATTGGATTGTTGGCAATTGTAACTGCATCTCCATAAGTTTGACTGCCAGTTGTAGTCACATTTCCCTTGAGTTGAGTTGTGCCGCCAGCATCTGTAGTCAAACTCGCGGCATTGACTGTTTGATTAAATGCGGTTGTTCCTGTAGAGTTAGCTGTTAATTTGCCGATCGCACTTGCAGCACCAACTGCACCATTAAATGTAACATCACCGCTAACCGCCTTCACAGTCAAATCGCTGGTGCCGTTAACAGTATCGTTGAAAGTAATTTCGCTGCCTACGAGAATCGGATTGTTGGCAATTGTAACTGCATCTCCATAAGTTTGACTGCCAGTTGTAGTGACATCGCCCTTAAGTTCGGTTGTACCGCCAGGATGTGTGGTGAAACTGGTAGCCTTGACAGCATTAAATGTAGTTGAACCAGCACTGTTGACGGTAAGATTTCCTATTCCTAATACTGTCGCGTCGCCGATCAAACCTTTAACCTCAATTTTTCCAGTACCTGTTTCTAAAGTGAGATTGCCAGTGCCATCAATGTTATTGTTAAACAGAATATTGCCACCTGCTGAATTGCCATTGCTGACTAAGACGCTATCTCCAACTAAGGTATTCCCGTTAATTGTGATATTTTGAGATTGGGTGGTAATATTGCCGTTCAGGTTATTAGTTGTAGCATTGAGAGTAATTGAAGCATTATCAGTTCCCGAAATGGATTGATTGGGATTGACAAAAATAGCGCCTTGAGTATTGAAAGTCACAGGATCTGCAAAAGATACTGGCAAATTCTCTACAGTGATATTGCCTGTAGTAGTGTTCCCTCCAAAAACAATGGCACTAAAGCCATTACGCAAAGAGGATAAAAACGGTGATCCTATATCGATCGCCTGCGGATCATCACCAAGTCCAGCCTGGAAGCGGATTCCGACATTTGGCGACAACGGCTGAACTGAAAAACTCCCTTTACTCTGCGCGAAACCTGCTCCCGAAAAGCCAATCTCATTGCCGCTAATGCTAATATTTCCAGTACCGGGCAATCCATTAGCATCAATGCTATTTATCCCAACTTCATTGGGAGTTGCGATCGCGATATCTCCACTGGCACCGGAACTAGAGCTAGAATTAACTACTCCTGAGTATGCAAAAATGTTGCCTGTTTGACCTGTGAGGGTGATTTTTCCGCCATTACCAGCAGTGGAACTGGAGTTAAGATTACTAGCTGTAATATTGTTGGCACTGAGTGCGATCGGGCCACCATTTCCGGTACTGGATGTGGTATCAATTGCCCCTGCAGTCGTATCAATATCCCCATTAGTGCTGGTAAGGGCGATCGCCCGTCCAGGATTTCTCATACTACCAACGGTAATATTGCCTGTAGTTTCAATCGAAAAATCGATCGGACTCTTAACATCGAAAGAATTGATTGTTTTCAGGGAACGTAAAGGTACTGTATTTCCAATGGGCCCGTTGACATTAATAACGCCTGTTCCCGTAGTCAAAATTAGGTTGCCATCGCCGTCAACCGTTCCCCCAAAATTAATGTCGCCTGCATCCGTTAAGCCAGTATTGAGAGTGACATTAGAATTTGGAGTGAGAGAGACTTTGCCACCAAAGGTAATATTCTGTTCGTTGGTAAGAATATTTGCGTTTAAGTTAGTCGTTGGAGCATTAAAAGTAATTGAAGCGTTGTTTTCGCCTGTAATGTTTCCATTCACTGCAATTGTGCTAGCTTGCATTGTGACGGGGAAATTAAAAGTAACACCAGCGGGGTCAATTGCGATATTCCCCGTCCCATCCGTGCGCCCGATAATCATTTGGGAAAACCCATTTAAAAACGGAGGTGCCAGTTCAGCACTGCTGAGATTCAAACGAGCGTCCGCAGTATTACCGCCCACAGTAATATCTAAAGTGGGAGTAAGCGGCTGCAACTGGATAGTCGCAGTACCTTTAACTTGAATTGTTCCTGACAATTGAATTTCATCGCCAGTCAAAGTGACATTGCCGCCTAAAGTTGCGTCAATCACAGCGTCCTCGGTGAGGTTAATTGGAATGGAATTGTTGTTAGCCTTTCCCGTGAGACTAATCTTACCCGTTCCCATAGCTTGCACGCTGCTACTATCCTCGAACGTGAGGAAGTGAATGCCGTAGCTGTTAAGTGCTGCACCTACACCCGTACCGGTTAAAACAATATCTCCATTCTCCGATCGTACCCCGCTATCGCTGAGCCTGATTCCGGAATTACTGCCCGTGCCTGCACTACCCGTCCCCGTCAACGTCACCTTTCCCAAGCCTGCGGTTTGGATAAAACCGTTAGATATCTCTATACCCTCGTTGAAAGCCCCTGTCCCACCACCTGTACCAGTCAGACTGATATTTCCAGAGAGCGCTTTCACTGTGGCGCCCATGAATATCCCTTCATTGGAATTAGTCCCATTGCCGCCAACACCCCTCAGAGTCACATTCCCGGTGCCTGTGGACTCCACCAGCCCTCCCACCAAAATACCGCTGTTGTTGTCCGCGCTCCCCTGACCTGTTCCAGTTAGGGCGATATCTCCATTCTGGGATTTTACCGTGCTGCCCAAATGCCTTATCCCTTGATTGCCACTCGTCCCATTTCCCCCAGTCCCGGTGATGGTGACAGTCCCGTTCCCCGCCGTTGACTCCACTGTAGCGTTGTTTAGATTAACGCCTCTATTTTGGATTCCTGTCCCCGCACCTGTTCCAGTCAGGCTGACATTTCCCCCAGCCGATCGCACTGTACTGCTGTCAATAGATATCCCTTTATTATCATCTATCCCGTTTCCGCCAGTACCGTTGAAAGTAATACTCCCTGTTCCGATCGATTCCACTGTGCTGGTGGTATTAATGTTAATCCCGTTGCTGCCGCTTCCAGTTCCACCTGTGCCAGTGAGGCTGATATTTCCATTAGCTGAAGTCACCTTAGATGTACCTGTAACAACAATACCTTCGGGGGTGAGTTCGGTTCCGCCAGTACCGTTGAGAGTAATATTGCCGCTGCCAGTAGTTTGTAGTGTGCTAGCGCCAATCGAAATACCATTACTGTATAATACGGCCCCACCGTCTCCTCCGCCGAAAAAACCTAAGCCACCAATACCATTCAGGTCAATGTTTCCATTTCCGGCATTAATTGTGCTGTTCTGGACAATGATTCCCTCCCCGATGCTCCCCTGACCATTACCCAGGAAATTACCACCATTAGTATCGATCGTCGAACCTACGATACGGACACCACCACCGTTTAGATTATCACTATCAGCATTCAGAGTAATATTTCCTCCCTGACTTGTGATATTGTTATTAACAGCAATATTATTATTAGCATTCAGAGTCAAGGAATTACTATTAGCCCAAGAAATCGGAGCGTTGACTGTAATATTACCTTGGCTCGGAAAATCCGATGCAGTGGAAATAGTCACATTTCCCAAACCTAGCTGTGTTTGCAGCGTCCCATTATTAATTGTAGAAGTAGCAGCAGAGGGCGTAAATGCTCCCCCTGCTAAAATGCCGCCTGTCTCCGCACCTGTACTAATAATAATATTAGTAGGATCTAATAATAAGGTGCCAGCAATCCCAAAGGTCGATCGCAAATCAACTAATCCTTGAAAATCCAGCGATTGCTTTCCCGACACTTCCACAAAGCCGCCATTCCCAGAAAACAAGCCACCTCTGGCCGTAATATTGCCATTAAAGCGAGTAGTTTCATCAGCCCAAACTATGACTCGCCCGCCATTCCCATTACTAACAGCATCAGCATTAATCGTCGAGTTGCTGCTAACAAAAGTCCGCGAAGCACTGGGCACCGTCCCCAAACCCTGATAATCTCCGCCAATCAGTACATTACCGCCACCGTTAATCCCAGAAGCATTGATATTGCCTGCAATAACTCCTACTTTGTCGCCTAAAATATTTACAGTACCGCCAGTGTTGCCAGAGACATTGACACTGCCGGATGCGATCGCCGTTGCCGCAGTTACCGGCACAGCAGCATTCCCCGTCAACACAATTTCCCCATTGGGATTTACCCTCAAACCCGTCGCCTGTGCCACACCTTGTCCAGTCAGCAACTCCGGCAAAGATAACACTGGCTGCGTCCAATTGTTCGGCAGCGAACTTTGATTTGCTGTCGGCTGAATATCCAAACTCAATAAATTTCCAGCTTGAGTAATCCGCACCAAATTGTTACCCGGTACGGCGCTGATGAGAATATTGCCGCTAGGCGCAGTTACCTGACCCGTATTGACAACCGTACCGCCGATCAAACTTAAACTTTGACCTGGTGTCACAGTCAGATTGCCTGCATTAACAATGCTTCCCCCTGGCAAATTTGTAAACGCAAAACTATTCGGTGTTCCGATGAAAGTTGCCCAATTGTTATTGCCGATCGCACTAAACCACTGATTGTTCCCAAAACCAATCCCTGTCGCCGTAGTCGCATTAAAAGATCCCGGCACGTTGAGACTGGCATTCGGCCCGAAAATTATGCCGGCAGGATTCATCAAAAATAAATTGGAATTCCCTCCCGTAACTTGAATTAAGCCATTTATTAAAGAAGGATTACCCCCAGTAATCCTTCCCAAAATATTTTGAATATTGGGATTGGTCAGAAAGTTAGCCGTTTGAGCCTCGCTGAGGCCAAACTGAGTAAAACTGTGAAAAAGATTAGCCCCATCTCCGCTGAAAGACCCCCCGGAAATGTCGTAGCGGTTGCCGTTGGGAGTAACAACTGTGTTAGTGCCGTCCGCTGCGGGGGCGATGGGTTGCGCGTTTGCCGAACCCGCCCCTGCACTCAGCCAGCCAACAAGGAATAACCATCCGAGCAAATGTAGTTTGTTGGGTGTCATTGTGTTTAAAGATTGTGCTTAAAGTGCGATCGTATTTATTTCTCCTATATTTACTCCTAAAAATTCCTCATGTCAATAGGAGCCGTCTATTTTGGGTGACAGAATAATTATAAATGAAAAAGGAAATGTAGGTTTTTAATTAATATGATTTACGTAAAAACAGTTTTTTTTACTAGAAGTCAGGCGCGGGAAAGGAAACTTAGTTTCTTTTTTTGACTTTCAATGCTTCGATGATCCAATTACCTTAAAAAACCAGGTTAAAGCGTCCGGGACTGTGGGGGAAAATATGGCGCGGAATGCGAGGGTGAGGGGTTTAAAAAACTCGGAATTTTAGTCAAAACTACGTAAGTACCGATCGCCTGTTATACAGCTTGCTTAGAGTGGCAAAAAACTCGCTCACATCCCTACTCGCGGTAGCCGCCGCTGCTTTCTGCATCTGCCGAGCAGCTTGCAGCGCGCTTTCAGGAGCAACGAACCCAACAGCCGACTTTCTCTCAAAAACTTTATATTTTATGGATGAACTTTACCAAAGCTTCATAAAGCTCGATTAAAAATTTTATGTATTTTTGATGAAAGCCAATATTTACAAGTCTTGTACTCAACTTTAGACAGTTACCGCAACGAAGTAAATGTAGTAGGTTGGAAGCCTAAGCAGGATAAAAATCTTGCTCTTACAGATGAAACTGTGGCAATCTGGTGTAAGTGAAAACTCTTAGAAGAAGCACTCATTTACTCCAAAACACCCTTAAGTGAGATCTGTGGGTAGATTCACTGGTGTGGAGCCTCTTCTTTAGGTTTGACGATCGTCCTAAATATAGCAGGCTCGCGATCGTCGATTCGCGTCACGGCAACATGGCATTTTGCGCCTTACTACGTAACAATACTGGAGGAATCAGGGTTATGACTACCTTAACGCTAGTCAAAAAAACATCTTTTACAGTCGCCAGCTTGGCAACCACAATGTTGCTCAGCATCTGCACGCCCGTCCGAGCTTTCACGTTTGGCACGACCGGCATCCAGTTCGAGGAAGATACCAGTATAAACTTTACCTTCGAGCAATCTCACAGCCCTTACCAGTCCAGCTTGTGGGTGGCCAAAGCTGAGTCAGGAAACAATGGCTACACCAACATCTACGAACTGTTTAAGGAGACTAAACCCTCAGATAACGGCTCTGCCAACAACTGGGAAGGAACCTTCGGCAACGCAGTCACCTCCGAAAACGGCTCCATCACCCAAACCTTCAAATTTTTGAAGGATCAAATTTATGCCCTGCTGCTGTGGAGCGACACGGGTAGCGGCAAGCCTTTCGAGCAATACGTCTCGTCGAGTACCTTCATGAACAGCACCCTATGGTGGGCCGCCGGCACCCAGTTCCGAAGAGATGAATGTCTGGTGGCGGGATGTCAGCTTGCTGTGTTTGGTGACGACTTTATGCTCGACTACAACTCCAGCGACTCATTTGCAAACATCAACGGCGGTAAAGGCCCAGAGCAATTTTCATCGCTCACAAAGGCCCAACTGGCTAAGGGCCCAACAAAAATCTCCTTCGACGATGCCCAACCAGGAACCCAGCTTGACTTCAAAGACTTCACCGTGTCGGCTGAGTTAGTCCCCGAACCAGTCCCCGCACCAGTCCCCGAACCAGTCCCCGAACCAGTCCCCGAACCAGTCACAGTGTTCGGGACTATCCTGGGTATCGGGGCTTTGGCTGCGGCTCGCAGGAAAAAAAAGCGAGGGCAGGAACCATAAAAATGACTCTTAACCAGCCCCATACAAATCTAAATAGTGCGTCTGTTCAGTGGTAATCTGAGGAATAGCATTTCTAAATGTTAAGAGTTTTTCCAATATCGGAAAAATAGCATCCTAACAAAGGCACTATTCATGGTATCCACCGCAACAAAAACGAACGTAGGCTACATCACCCAAATCATTGGGCCGGTTGTAGACGTAAAATTCCCAGGCGGCAAACTGCCCCAAATCTATAACGCTCTCACGATTTCCGGCAAAAACGAAGCAGGTCAAGACATTGCCGTTACCTGCGAAGTTCAACAACTGCTGGGAGACAGCCAAGTGCGTGCAGTTTCCATGAGTACCACCGACGGCTTGGTGCGTGGCATGGAAGTAGTAGATACCGGGGAAGCGATCCAAGTTCCCGTCGGAATCCCAACTCTCGGCCGGATTTTTAACGTCATCGGTCAACCCGTAGACAACCTCGGCCCGGTCAATACTTCCGAAAGTATGCCCATCCACCGCAACCCGCCGGCTTTCACCGAACTGGAAACCAAGCCTTCGGTGTTTGAAACTGGGATCAAGGTGATCGACCTGCTGGCCCCCTACCGTCGCGGCGGCAAAATCGGTTTGTTCGGCGGCGCAGGCGTCGGCAAAACCGTGATTATGATGGAACTCGTGAACAACATCGCCAAGGCTCACGGTGGCGTGTCCGTGTTCGGTGGTGTGGGCGAGCGCACCCGCGAAGGTAATGACCTCTACAAGGAAATGATCGAGTCGGGGGTTATTAACGAAGAAGACCGCAGCAAATCAAAAATTGCTCTGGTTTACGGTCAAATGAACGAGCCGCCTGGTGCTCGGATGCGCGTGGGCCTGTCGGCTCTGGCGATGGCCGAATACTTCCGTGATGTCAGCAAGCAAGACGTGCTGCTGTTCATTGACAATATCTTCCGGTTTGTGCAAGCGGGCTCTGAGGTATCGGCTCTGTTGGGTCGGATGCCTTCGGCTGTGGGATATCAGCCGACTCTCGGTACAGACATGGGCGACTTGCAAGAACGGATTACTTCGACTACCGAAGGTTCGATTACTTCGGTTCAAGCTGTGTACGTACCTGCGGATGACTTGACTGACCCCGCACCGGCTACGACTTTTGCTCACTTGGACGCTACAACTGTGTTGTCTCGCGGTTTGGCTGCGAAGGGGATTTATCCTGCGGTTGACCCGCTGGATTCTACGTCTACAATGTTGCAAGTTAGCGTTGTCGGCGAAGAGCACTATGGTGTTGCTCGTCAGGTGCAGTCAACTCTGCAACGCTACAAGGAATTGCAAGACATTATTGCGATTTTGGGCTTGGATGAGCTGTCGGAAGATGACCGCTTGACCGTTTCTCGCGCTCGCAAAATTGAACGGTTCTTGTCTCAACCGTTCTTTGTGGCGGAAGTGTTCACGGGTTCCCCCGGCAAGTACGTCAAGCTGGCAGACACCATTAAGGGTTTCCAGATGATTTTGGCTGGCGAACTTGACGAATTACCGGAACAAGCTTTCTATTTGGTGGGCGATATCAACGAGGCGATCGCCAAAGCTGAAAAAATGAAAGCTGACGCCAAGTAGAAAATTGGTAATGGGTAATGGGTAATGGGTAATGGGTAATGGTAATGAGTTATTGGAACTAACAAATTACCAATTACCAATTACCAATTACCAATTACCAATTACCAATTACCAATTCCCAATTCCCAATTACCAATTCCCAATTACCAATTCCCGATTTATGACATTAAATGTAGAGGTAGTGGCCCCAGACAAAATTGTTTGGAATTCTAATGCCGAAGAAGTAATTTTGCCAAGCATAACAGGCCAATTAGGTATCTTGACCGGTCACGCTCCGATGGGGACGGCTTTGGATACGGGAGTGATGCGCGTCCGTCCCGGTAAGGAATGGGTAGCCATTGCTCTCATGGGCGGCTTTGCAAAAATCGAAGAAAACCGAGTTACTATTATTGTCAACGGCGCTGAAAAAGGCGAAACCATTGATAAAGAAGCTGCTCGTACTGCTTACACCGAAGCAGAAGCTCGTTTGGAAAAGTCCGCTAGTGGAACCAAACAAGAGCAATATCAAGCTAAGGAAGCAATCAAACGCGCGAGAGCTCGTTTCCAAGCTGCCGGCGGCACGCTCTAGCTCTAAGGGTAAGGACATAGTGCTTTTGTAGTAGGGACACAACATTGTTGTGTCCCTGCTGTTTTTCTGGCGTTGTGTCCCTAATGTTTTGCTAAACTCCCGCCTCGCACAATAGAGATTGCATTGTTTCCCAAGATAACCCCTGCTGAAGATAGCGGGGGTTATTTGGATTGTAGGGGCTCTCCACGCGATCGACACTGACAATTTTTGCTTCCTCCGGCAAAACAGCAACCTCTGGATCGAAAGCAGTCGATCGCGTCAGGGAACTAGAAAAGCCTTTAAAAATAGCAATTTCATCGAATTCGCCGTCAATTTGGGCTTTGACGATCAAAACTTCGTGCGATCGTTTTATGGTGTATTGTTCCAAGCGACGAGCAATAGAGTCAGCCATAATAGATAAGTTGTTGAGGATTAAAATTTAACCTTTCGCCCGGGCTAGGAGTAACAGCCTACAATAAAATTGTGCCAGATGTGAGATATAATATACCTTGATTTAGTACCCAATTTCAGAGACTGCTAGCCAAGTATTTAGCCAATTATTTATCTTGAATCAACATTTTTTAACCGATCCAACCACAAGGAGTTTTTCAGAAAATTGTACTCCTATTTTACACTCGATACAAAACAGCGTTTCCATTGTCATTAGGATTAATTAAACAATAATTGCTTGTCGGCTCTATCGAAAAACAAGATATGTACCGATTTGTCAATCTCATTCTGGTAAAAAGTAAAAAATTTGCGGTGTCGGTGCTTGAAATGTATGAACCTGAAACCCAACATAACATTTTTATTGTAGCCGGCAGCACATTTATCTGCTACTCATCTCTATTTGAATCGGTTTAGGACAATGTTGAACTGCCAAGGCTAGAATTGTCCAAGATACCTGGAAAACCCGTTTTCTGGTCTACCAGCTCAATTTATCTCATTTTGTTCAGAAATTCTCGGTCAAAAGTGTTTACAACTCTTAAGACGGGTGGAGATTTGAACCGAACATAAACTAATAATTTCAACCTAAATTACTGCTATGTCAAATCTTTCTCTCAACCGTTTAAGTGCTAAAATTTCAAGAAAAGTTACCCTGCGAACCGTACTCATAGTTCCGTTTGTCTTGCAAGTATTTGCAGCCGTAGGAATTGTGGGATATTTATCCTTTAAAAACAGTCAAAGAGCAGTTAATGACCTGGCGGATCAGTTGATGGGGGAGGTGAGCAATCGCATTGAGCAAAATTTGAGAACTTATCTGCAAACTCCGCACCAAATCAATCAAAGCAAATTGGATGCAGTGAAACTGGGTTTTGTGAACATGAAAGACTTGTCAGCTTGGGAAAAGTATCTGTGGCGACAAGTGCAATTATATCCTTATATCAATTTTACGTCGATCGCTAATTCAGATGGAGAATATCGCACTGGCGAAAAAATGTCTAACGGCACTTTATTGATTAACGCATCGGGTCAATCTAGAGGTTTTGATTTTTATTCTTACAATACTAATGATAGGGGCGATCGCACGACAGTAGCAGCCACCGTCAAAAGCTCCGACATCCGACAGCACCCTGCCTACACCTATGCGGCTCTAGCAGGCAAACCAACTTGGAGTTCAGTTTATGTATCCTTACTAGAACCCACATTGATCCTCAGCGCCCTGCAACCAGTTTACAACAGCCAGAAACAGCTAGAAGGAGTATTAATTGCTGCTTTGCGTCTCGACAGTATCGGTCAATTTTTAAACAGCCTCAAAATAGGTAAATCTGGTCAAACTTTTATTATCCAAAGAAATGGCACGCTGCTGGCAACTTCCACACCCGAAAAACCTTTTCGCACCCAAAACGGTCAAAAAGAACTGTTTAAAGTTAAAGAAAGCAGCGATGCAGTAACGCAAACTACAGCTAAATATTTAGAAAGTCACTTTCAAAACTTGCACCAAATTACCAAATCGCAGCAACTCCATTTTGCGATAAACGGGAAACAGCAATTTTTAAAAGTCCTGCCCTTCCAAGACGACAAGGGTTTAGATTTGCTGATTGTAGTCGTCGTTCCCGAAGCCGACTTTATGGAACAAGTTGATGCGGGCAACCGAACTACAGTGTTGCTATGTTTGGCAGCTTTGGGCATGGCAACTGTCTTAGGAATTATCACTTCTCGCTGGATTATCCAACCTATTTTAAAATTAAAAAATGCAGCAATAGCTTTATCTGAAGGACAATTTGACCAAACTGTAAAGCTCGATCGCTCCGACGAGTTGGGCGTACTTGCCGCTGCTTTTAACAGCATGGCAGCACAACTGCAAGCATCTTTTACTGCCTTAGAAACTAAAAATACCGAACTGCAGCGACTAGACAAACTGAAAGACGAATTCTTAGCCAATACTTCCCACGAACTCCGCACTCCCCTCAACGGCATTATTGGGATTGCAGAATCTTTAATAGACGGTGCTACTGGACAACTGCCCGACTCAACAAATTTTAACTTAGCTTTGATTACATCCTCGGGCAAAAGATTATCTTCTTTAATTAACGATCTTCTGGACTTTTCTCAGCTAAAACACAAAACTATAGAACTCCAAATTAAGTCCGTCGGTATTCGAGAAATAGTCTCGGTAATTCTCACTTTGTCTCAGCCATTAGTAGGCAAAAAAAACTTGCAGTTGATTAACTCAGTCGCTCGTGAATTGCCGCCAATAGCAGCCGACGAGAATCGGTTGCAGCAAATATTTTACAACTTAATCGGCAATGCGATTAAATTTACCGAAAGTGGCCGAGTTGAAATTTCAGCAGAATTGGTAACGGGCAACGCACAATCACCGCCTAATTCCCAATTAGCCATTACTGTATCTGACACTGGTATTGGCATCCCCGAAGATAAATTAGAGCGAATTTTTGAATCCTTTGAACAAGCTGACGGTTCCACTGCGAGAGAATATGGTGGCACGGGTTTAGGGTTAACTGTTGCTAAGCAATTAGTGGAATTGCACGGAGGGAAAATGGGGGTATCTTCAACTGTAGGCGTCGGTTCCCAATTCATCTTTACTTTGCCCGTATCTGAAACTCAGCCGGAATTGAGCAGCATACAGCCGCTTTTAACCGAGGGTTCTCCCATTTTAATTACTCCTGAATTCGCGGGCAAATCCTCGATAATAAATTCTCAGCTATCAGACAATAGCGACTTGGTAGAAAATGAAAAAATCAAAATTTTGGTTGTAGATGATGAACCCATTAATATTCAGGTCATCATCAACAGTCTTTCTATAGAAAACTACGAGATAACTCAAGCGAGCAACGGCTTAGAAGCTTTAAATCTGATTGAATCAGGATTTAAGCCGGACTTAATTTTACTCGATGTAATGATGCCACAGATGACTGGTTATGAAGTGTGTCGAGAAGTCCGCAAAAAATACTCGCCTTTAGAAATGCCGATTCTGATGCTGACGGCTAAAAATCAAACTACTGACTTGGTAGAAGCTTTTAACTTAGAAGCAAATGATTATATAACTAAACCTTTTATCAAAAAGGAATTGTTGGCAAGAATTAACACGCAAATTCGCCTTGCTAAACTGAATGCAGCCTACGGCAGGTTTGTGCCGCACGATTTTCTAAGCTTGCTGGAAAAGCCGAGTATTATTGAAGTAAAATTAGGCGAAAATCAGGAACGAGATATGACAGTGCTGTTTGCTGATATTCGCTCGTTTACGGCGCTTTCCGAAAATATGACACCGCCTGAAAATTTTGCATTTATTAATACTTACTTGGGAAGGGTTAGCCCTGCAATCAGGAAAAATAACGGGTTTATTGACAAATACATTGGGGATGCAGTCATGGCACTGTTTCCTACATCTCCATCTGATGGCGTGCGAGCAGCAATTGATATGCAAAAAGAAGTGAATATTTACAACCAGCAGCGAGAAAAAAATGGTTTGTGTCCGATCGCGATCGGCGTCGGTTTACACGCGGGCAATTTGATGTTGGGTACCATTGGCGAGCGAGAACGGATGGAAAGTACGGTGATTGCTGATGCGGTGAATCTCGCGTCTCGTTTGGAAGGATTGACTAAGGTTTACGGCGCGGGAATTCTAGTTAGCGGTGCAATTATCGATCGCCTGGACGATCCCCAAAAATATAAGTACAGATTTGTCGATCGAGTAAGGGTGAAAGGAAAGACAAATGCTGTGTCGGTGTTTGAAATTTACGATACAGAAACAGAGCAGAGCATTGTACTTAAGCAGCAAACTGCGGAGGTTTTTCAAGAAGCTCTCAATTTTTACTACGAGCAAAAATTTGTTGCCGCCCAAAAAGTATTTCAGAATATTTTACAAATCAATCCAGACGATCGGGTAGCCATGCTGTATTTCAAAAGAGCTCGCAAGTATCGAATGTACGGAGCGCCCGATGGGTGGTCTGGGGTGGAAACTTCGACGGAGAAATAGGGCGCGCACTGCACGCCCTACTCTCTTTAAAAGATGGTTGCACAAACTTTAAAATATAGTTGTACAAACGCCCAATTTATTCCAAGTTTTAGAGCCGACAATGCCATCAGCAACGATTTGTTGTTGCTTTTGAAAATTGATGACTGCTTGTTGGGTTTTCGGGCCGAATCCTCCATCAGTATTTACAGAAAATCCGCTGTCGTTCAAGAGTCGCTGAAGGTAGCGAACGTCCTCATTTTGGGTGACGCCATCGTTGCGTTTGAGGAGAGGGAAATAACGGCAGGAAGGTAATTCCATGTGAATTGCGTTTGTGGTTTGCATAGTTTGAGTCTCCATTGGTTGTTTGCAAGTTGTTTAAAAGCAGGGCAGCGGGGAAAAGATGTTAATTAATAATCCTGGATGCACTTTTGACGGGCATAAACAAGGTTTTGGCTTCGCTCAACCACCAGCTTTTTTAGCGTTTCTGGGGCGTAAAGGAAGTATTGTTGTGAAAAAAAACCGTTTCTTGCTACCCGTGGGCCTAGGATTAGTTAACTTGGATTTAACATCCGGGTTCACCTGTATAACAAGCGCCTAATAGATTCCAAGTTTGAGGGCCGACAATGCCATCAACAGCAATCTTATTTTCCTTTTGAAATTTGATGACTGCTTGTTCAGTTTTTGGGCCGAAGAATCCATCAGTTGCTACGGGATATCCGTTTTTAACTAAGGATTGTTGGAGATAGCGCACGTCTTTATTGGCAGCGGTGCTATTATTGCGTTGCAGTGTGGGCAGTGAAGAGCAAAGAGGCAATTGAGCGTAAATTGAATTTGTGGTTTGCATGGTTTGATTGGGGATTAGTGGTTTGCAAGTCGTTTGAACTTGCTATTCCCCAGTTGTAGCTGTGGGGGGAAGTGCTTTAACAGTCGCTTTTTATAGTGACGCTTATCTGGGGTAGCTCAGATGAGTGACAGCCCGCTCTAAAATCCCTTTTGTACAAAGTAATTGTCAGAGGCAAACAGCAGCCAATTTCCATTTTTTATCAACTTTTAGCATCTTTGCCACCAGCGCCACACCATAAGTAAGTCGGCGCCAAAAAACGCCCCTATGTAAACGAGGGCAAAGTCTCCAAATGCTCTCTACTGGCTGACTTAAACCTGTTTACATAGTGTTACATTATGCGGTTTAATCCCGCCTACTTACCTGTACGGCTGTTGGTGTCGGGATGGATAGGCTGATTGACGTAGAGAAAGCAAGTCAACCAATCCTGTCACGGTGTAATCGCTCCACTTTTATATAAGCTGAGTAATGGTATTTTCTATAGAGGAGGCAAAAATACTGTGTTTAAAGCTAGTTAACCATTTGAGCGAAAAGGGCGATCGGGAAAATTGCTCTTGGGTTGGGACTTTAACTTAGAAGTGATATCGTAGTATCGGTAGATAGTAGATTTCCGGCTGTCAAACAACTTGAGAATTGAATCAATGACAATTTCTGTAACTATCGGGTTAAAGTCGGAAATAAAGTCGTCAGCATTTAGATGTTCTTTAAAAAATTCCTTAGCTCGATCGCACTGATAGCGCATTTCGTCAAAGCCAACAATTTTGACCACAAACGTTGTCAACGGCGAGTTCTCCAAATCGGTTTGAGAAGTGCTTTTAGCCCGCCCCTTTTCTAATAAATTCAATACTTCGGCTTCTAAACCAATTTTAGGTTGGTAAGGTTTCTCTATTTCGGGAAAAAAGCTTTCCAGGCGCACGCAGTTAACAGATTGATCAGGAATTCCTCCCATCATCATCGCCAGAGAAACATCGATGCCCAAACCCGAAGAAAGAGCTTCTAGCAGGGCGAGAGCAGGCAGTTTGCACCCCAAATAAAGCTTCGCAATTTCGAGATTGTACTTAGCAGTAGTTTCCCACCGCTGATAGGTGCGATCGTCTGGATATCCGTCAAACTGTCGGAAAATTATTTCTGGCTTGAGATAATTAAGAAAACCTTCCATCTTGACCAACGCAACTCGGTAGTCGCGAACCGTGTAAAAACCGCAACAGATGAGATTGTGATTGGTTTCCGGCAGTAAATTCCAGGTATTTGCCAAAAAATGGGCTGAACTATGGTGAGCAAAACTCATCACATCCCGGTTAGAAATTCGCACAGATTTTTTCACCGTTTGCCGCATTTCCTCGTCAGTCAAACTGAGGTTAAATCGGCTATTTATTGCCTGCAAGCGGTCATAAAGACCCTGGCTTACCGTTACTCCGGACTCGACGGCGCGAAACGGAATTGTGGCTTCAATGCAGCCTACAATTTGAAGCAATTGCTCGCGTTTGAGAAATGGTTCTAAAGCTTTTGCTGCGACGACAGCGCTGAGAAATTCGTTTTGTCCGGAGAAAGGATTGAGGACTTCGCCCGGTACAAAATTGAATACCAGCATTACCATCTCGAAGATAGCATCCGCCGGCTGTTCAGATTGATCCCGAATTTGTAGTTGTTGGTTAACCTCTTTTGCAACAGGAGTGATGTAGTAGCTGACGTTAAAGTTAATGCTGCGATCGACTTGCACGTAGACGGTATCGTGAAATAAAGCTGCCAAAACCTCGATCGCATCTTCATCTCCCCCCACCTCAAAAATATGTTCGGGAGTGTGAAAAAACCGCCAGGGC
Organism: Microcoleus sp. LAD1_D5; assembly: GCF_036702115.1. Lineage (NCBI taxonomy): Bacteria > Bacillati > Cyanobacteriota > Cyanophyceae > Oscillatoriales > Microcoleaceae > Microcoleus > Microcoleus sp. LAD1_D5. The sequence continues at coordinate 27,333 of NZ_JAUBSA010000030.1, forward strand.
CCCATCATCGGCTGAACAACCAGTTCGGCAATCCGAGCGACTTCAGTTGGTTCGACTTTTGCTTCCAGGCGATCGAGGGCCCAAATCAGCCTTTCTAAGCACTGTAAGTAGGCTTGTTTGCTATCCATCACAGTCTTTCCCAGTAACATTGCTGTCAGTCGATTTTGGATTTTAGATTTTAGATTTTAGATTTACTCCACAGATGAATCTGGAAGCTGGAACTTTAGTCTAAAATTTTTAGATCTCCACGACTGGAGTCGGCGGCTTGTATCCGTTTTTGGGCAACTTCACGTCATCCACCCTGCTGTTAGTTTAATTTTTTCCTAGATGCGCCCCGGCTTTTTTTATTGGGGATTTTTGAGCTTTTTCTTGAAGACTTTAACTGCCCTTTAGGGGGCAAATAATTACTTAAAATTCACTTAATTTCCGGTAGCTGACCTCCCCTGTTTTCCTAGTCTAATTAGCACAAAATATGACAAGTAAATTACATAGATTGCTAAACCTATTAGACCCAACAATCCCAAAAATTGAGGGTTTGCCGTAGGGTGAAACATTTGTTTGTAGAGCCAAGGTGGGTCTAACCAAACGCGGCAAAAAGGTTCGTCAATTACCTGAAGTTGAGATTTAAAGGCACAGCTTAAGAAGGGAAGTTGAGCTAGAGCGCCCAAACCGCTGTAAACAGTAATCGCCCACCGCCAAGCTGTAAAAGCCAGTTTCAGGGGCGACTGCGGTCGATCGGCAATTTCTTCGTTTAAATCCTCCCAAAACCACAGACTAGCAGGAATTAAGGCCCTCCCAATCACCGACGACACAAAGCTCACAGGCAGCGCAGCCATCATCAGGTAAAGTGTAATTGCCAGCAAACTCGCCACCCGCCAATAAATAATCGACAAACGGACGATCGCCTCAGCTTTTGCCACAACAGCCCAAATCAGCACTACCAGCGGGATCGAAATTGTTAATAACACAGACAACCGATAATCCATCCAGACTAGCGGTTGAAACCAAGGCCCGGTGGCTGCCAATAAAAGACTCAACATCTTTGGGAAAATATACTCACTTATTTGTCACAAATTTTACTACAAAAATGCTAAAAAATCAGCAACCAGAACAGGGTCTTAATGTTTTAGTTGCTGCTACCTTTTCTAAGGTACTTGCCGCGCTTTGAAACGTACTTGAGACACGATAGACGGCAATATGCTTGGATTAAAACTGTTTATTCCTCGAATCTCGCCTTCCCATCCCCCGAACCAAGGCGCGCCAGAGCAAATTATTGTCCCCCTTGGTTGGGGGAGTGGGGAGAAGCTGGCTGATTTTAACCGTATTGGGATAGAGGGCAAATCTCGCCATTACCTAAAGGCTCAACCCCTCAAATAAAATTCTCCCGCGCCAAAAGTTAGATTTCGGCGCGGGAGGGAAGGCATAGAGCTAAATGGCTCGTTTATTCCTCGTAGATGCGGCACTCAGCAGCATCAGGATTGTCGTCGCAAAATTTTTCAAAAGAATTCTTAGGTTTGACCTGCTTTTGGTGGGAAGCTTCTGCTTGCAGTTCTTCAACTGCGTCCCACGCCGCCGCGCATTCCCCGGAAGTTGCGCCCTTGAGGTCACAGACGGTACGAGCGCTTTCTAGTTCTTCTTCAATTTGTTCTTGGATGTTGCTTGCGGGTGTTGTTGTCATAAAGCTTGTTGGTATGAATGTGTAGGAGAATATGGTTGTCCCCGACCTATTTCTAGGTAATGTTAGCATGCGCCTTTGTTTAGTGAGCTTGTTCGGCTAACGGCACATCCTTAACCCAAATAAAGATGTTTAACCGTTAACGACAGAGCAAGGGACTAGCTAAGCAGCCGCTTGGCGTCATCACTCAAAAAACGTAGACGTCTAAAGTCTTAGGCTAGTCAAGAGTGGTTTAAGTCTTAGGCTAGAAGCCCAGTGTCTTTAGACCTGGGTCGTTGACGTTATTAAGTAAGAAAGGTTTTCTTTTTGGATGTTAGTTTGGGTTGGATTTGCTGTTTCGGTCTGGCGACCCCAGCTAATAATAGTTTGGGATGCGCTGCTGTTGCAGCAGCCCAGATAGAAACCATCGATAACTGCGATCGCAGCCCCTCTCTACTTCCTGCTTTACTCTACCCCGTCGGCGGGGGAAGAGTCCACAGGCATCAATGTAGGTCAAGCCGACCTTACTTTTGATGAAAACATTACACGAAGTTGGTGTGTCAAACTGTATTGAGCTTTATCTTTTAAGATTTAGCTGAACACGGCATTTAACACACAACAGATTAATGGGACTCTCATGTTAACTTATGTTAACACAAGAACGGCGATCGAGGGGGAATCGATCGCCCAAGAATACCGTCCCCCCCGCGGCCAGTTCCGGTTAGCCTAATGTATAGAGATAGTTTTATAGAGAAGTTTGCCTTATGTACACCGAAAACCAAATGCAATGGGTCAGCGCCTTATCAACCCGTCCGTCTTTGGAATCCGCCCTCAAAGAAGTTATAGAACAAGCCGATCGCGACCTAGAAGGCCCGGCTGATTTAGCGCTGATATTTATATCGTCTGCCTTTGCCAGCGAGTATTCTCGGCTGATGCCTTTACTCCGAGAACTGCTGCCAGTACCCGCGATCCTGGGCTGTGGCGGGGGAGGAGTCATCGGCACGAACCGGGGCGGCCTCACCGAAGAAGTCGAGGGATCTCCCGCAGTCAGCCTCAGTCTGGCGCGCTTACCGGGAGTGAATGTCAGAACTTTTCACGTCGGTGCAGAAGAACTGCCGGACTTAGACAGTCCCCCGGATACTTGGGTGGATCTCTTGGGCGTGCCGGCCCAGGAAGAACCGCAGTTCATCATCTTGGCCGACCCCTTTTCCGCAAAAATTAACGATTTGCTCCAAGGGCTAGATTATGCCTATCCGGGTGCGGCGAAGGTAGGGGGACTCGCCGGGGGGGACGGTGCGGGCAGGGGCGCGGCGCTGTTTTGCGACTATCAGCTTTACCGAGAAGGGACTGTTGGGATAGCTTTGAGTGGCAATATAGTTTTGGAAACGATCGTAGCTCAAGGCTGCAGGCCGATCGGGCATCCTTATCGGGTGACGGAAGGAGAACGCAATATTTTGCTGAAACTCGAAGAACAAACCGATGATAGCGGCAGCGGGGGCATCGAACGATCGCCCTTAGAGGCTTTGCGAGAGTTAGTTCAAACTTTGAGCGAAGCAGACCGAGAATTAGCCCAGCACTCGTTATTTGTAGGCTTAGTCAGCGATGAATTCAAGCTGACATTAGAGCCGGGAGATTTTTTAATCCGCAATCTGTTGGGAGTAGATCCGAAAGTGGGGGCAATTGCGATCGGCGATCGAGTCCGTCCCGGACAGCGCATCCAATTTCACCTGCGGGACGCGCGCACCTCCGCAGAAGACCTAGAAATGCTGCTCGATCGCTATCAGCGGGCTGCCGAGTACAGCGGTACATCTAGCGCTGGCGCCTTAATGTTCTCTTGTCTGGGGCGCGGCGAAGGGCTTTACGGCCAATCGAACTTTGACTCCAGACTGTTTGGCCGATACCTCAAAAACATTCCCCTGAGTGGCTTTTTCTGCAATGGCGAAATCGGCCCCGTCGGCGGTAGCACATTTCTGCACGGCTACACCTCGGTATTCGGGATTTGTCGCCAAAATTCATAATTTGTGAACTGTTGACTGTTAACTGTTGACTGATGAGTGTTAGCTGTTGACAATCTAAAATCTAAAATCTAAAATCTAAAATCGATCGACCGATCACCAATAGCTAAAAGCGGCAGTCGCCTGCCGCTTTTACTTGTGAGTAGATATTTGGAAACCTTAGAAACTAAAGGTAGTACGGAGGAGTCCGACCCAGATATCGTCGTTTCTGTGGTTGTGTTCGGGATTTAGAATCACGTAAACGCCCGGTGTCACCGAAATAAAGTCATTGACTTGGAAGCGATAGAAACCTTCTAAGTGATAAGAGGTGTCGCGGTTTCTGGCGACATCGCTCTCGGTAACTTTTGGCGGTACACCGAAGACGAAGCCGAGGAGGTTGCCTTGCCGGCCAAAATCTGCCAGGGCCAAAGTGATAGCACCATTCTGGATCGTCGCGTCATTGCCGCCCCCCCGCAGTTGCTCAGCCTTCGTATAACCGTACCAACCGCCAAGCTGAAAGCGACTGCTGGGTTTGAAGTTAACTTGCACGCCATAGTTATCTGCTTGAGTGGTTGCTTGACCGAAGGGCCGGTTAGCCAAGGCACTGCCCGTACCGCCCATGATGCCAACATCGCCTGCGCGATTGTATTTGTGGGTGTAAGTGAAGGCCAAATCAAACGGTTTGCTAAAAAAGCCGATCTGACCCAGAGCGCTGAAAGAACCGTCGGCAACGCCCCTGCCGTTTGCGGGGTCGGGAGCATCGCCGTCGGAGGCAAGATAGCCCCCAGTAGCTCGGAGGGGGCCCAAGTTGAAAGTCAAACTTGCGCCAGCTCCCTGCGGCCCGCGGAATACGGCCGGGTTGCGAACTCCAAATCTGGAAATTGCACCAGTACCCGTAGAGTTAAAGGGTGTTACCGTCTCTGCAATTTCATCCAGGTCAAGTCCTTTAGGACCGACAAAAACTGTAGCGGGACCGACCGGGAAACGATAGTACAGTTCGTCTAGTGTGAATTGGCTGCCCTCCTGGCCGTCAAAGGCCAAGCGAGCCATGTTAGTACCCGTAGCGGTTGACGCTCCGTAGTTGGCGACGTTGACTGCTTGCAAGCGGGTTCTGAGCAAGTCTCGACCGGTGAAGCTTGTCAATAAGTTCAAGCGCACCCGGTAGCCGAAGTTGGTGACAGTTTCGTCATCCTCAAGGCGGATACCATCTCCGACGAAGGTGTCGCTGACGGCAAAAATGGCTTCTCCAGACAATTTGGTGGTGGTGGAGAACTGGTTGGCTTCGAGTTCTGCGGTGCGAGCTTCTAGGCCGTCTACTCGTCCGCGCAGGGTAGCAAGTTCGGCTGCAAATTCTTCTTGCAGGCGTTGCAGGATGGCTAAGTCGTCTCGGGTGACCAAGTTACCTGTTGACCCAATTAGCTGGGTTATCTGGTCTAAGCAAGCGTTGACGCCGGCTGCAAATTCGTAGCGAGTCAGGGCGCGGTTGCCGCGGTAGGTGCCGTCGGGATAACCTACGATACAACTGTAGCGTTCGACTAGGGATTGCAGGGCTTGGAATGCCCAATCTGTCGGGCGCACGTCGGAGAGCTGAGTGACTGATGTCACCTGGGACATGGTTCCGGACGGTTGGGCCGGCAACGCTTGGGGAGCGACAGGGACGATGGGGCCGCCCATTCCGGCGGGTGCTGTCTGAGCAATTTCTACCTTAGTAGCTGGGGTAGTAACTGGGGTAGTAGCTGGGGTGCTGGCGACTGCTGGCACTTCAATTTTCCCAGGGGTGTCTGTCTGGCTGCTTTGCACTGCCAAGTCGGATGCTTGGGGCGAGGGTTCGGCTGTGCCTGCTGCTAGGGGTTCAGTCGCTGCTGCTGCGCTGGTCGGAGCGCTTGGGGCTGCTAACTCGATGCCGCTCCCTGTTGTTTGCAGTGTTGTTTGCACTGCTGCTTTGCTGGTTTCTGGTTCGATTGAGGCGAGTTTTTCAGCGTCTGCTTCCTTGACCGCCGGGGTTTGGGCCGCTTCGTCGCTGCTGTTTAAAGCCAGCTTTTCTGGGGCAGCAGGGGCTGCTGCAACTGGTTCTGCAACTATTTCTCCAACTATTTCTGCAATTTTTGACTCAGATGACTGAGCTGTAGCTAGCTGGTTGGCTTCAGCGGTTGCGGTCGCTTCTGCGGCGATCGCAGTGGCACTCATGACTGATGATAGCCCCAGAATTGCCGGGGATACTAGCAGTAAATTCCAAAAAGTTCTGTTCATTTTCCTCACACCTTCACACTCTATTCAACTCGACGACCAGCAATTCCCAACTGCTAATTTTTGTGGTTGCTTGCCTGTTGACAATAACTGCCAAAATAGAACCTATCCATAACTGTTGATTCACAGTAGGCGTGTCTACTTCTGCTTGAACTTAAGGGGCTGAGCCCTTATACCGCCCAGGCATCAATTCAGGTCAAGCCCACATTACATTACAGTTGATTATACCATCACGTGCTAATTTCATCTCTCGATCGCCAGACTTGCTTGAGTTGCTCTGCGGGCGATCGACAACTGGTTTTATGGGTTCGACCACAATTTACCTCTAACTGACAACTGCCCAGAGTCCTCGGTTACGCCCGACTTAACAGACTGTTATAGGTAGGATTGTGGCTGCTTGTCGCATCCCTTATACAGCTTTATATCCTATAATGTCAAGCTTTTTAACCTAACTTTAAACCGGGCGACCCGGCAGGGGCGATTTTCCCGCTATGAGTGGGGAACTGAGAGCTAAAGGCTGGTAGATTTACCCGATCCCAACCAAAGTTCAGGCTTGAACAATTTTGGTTTTTTGATGGCCGCTGCCGTCGGGACTTGCCAAGACGATCGCCATTTTTGAGACTAACCGTCGGCGGGTTTAATTTTCCGCTATTTTAACACAACTTTTTTGTTGTTTGAGTATGGCGGCAACTGGTGGTGCTTGACCCGCTGTTGGCGCAAGGAAAGCTCAGTGGCTTGGCAGACCACTATATCCAAGATTCCTAGAGGTTTTAACGATGTTTTTACCTACGGACGATCGCAGGAGTTTAGTGCTAAGCTGGCGAAAACGCAGAAGTCGAAAATAGAGCTGCTGTCAGAACAAAAAACCCAAACGCTGGGGGTAAGCAAGTTATACCATTTTCGCTTAAAGAATTGGGAGTAACTGATGATATAAAGGTTTGGAGCTTGCCTACAGTCGCATTATTTTGGGTAAATGGTATTAGTAAAAGAGTGAGGGTTTATGGAAGATTTTGGTATTATTATTGCCTGCTGCGACCAGGATTATCTGTTTGCTAAGGGTTGCTGTGCTAGCATCCGCTATTTTCTGGGAGATGTGCCGATTTGTCTGTTGATTGACGGTACGTTTTCTGTGAGTGCTTTGGAAAAGTCCTACGGGGTGCGAGTTATCAATCGCACAACTGTTTCTGAAGAAGTTCTCAGAAAAAGAAGTTTTGGTTGGGGCAAAACTAAAATGATTGCTTTCTGGGAAAGTCCTTGGTCAAATTTTATGGTTTTGGATGCCGATACGATTGTCTGGGGCGATGTTCTCAAATTGGCTAATTTTCAAGACTTTGATTTTATTGTAGACAAGCCTTGTTACGATTACCCGGATGCGGATGTTTCGGAATTTTTCTTTGACATTCCGGGCGTTGAAAAGCATTTCCCGAATTTTCGTTGGTCGGAATCGCGATCGAACTATTTCTGCACGGGTACTTTCTTTGCTAAACGCGGCGTTTTTAGCTTGGAAGAATACGTGGAAATTTTAGATTTTACGGCGGAAAACCCAGGAATATTTAAGTACGGAGAAATGGGATTTTTGAACTTTATGATTTTCCGGGCGGCACAAGAAAATCGATTGCGGGTCCAGAATGTGGATATGCAGTTGTTGGTGCCGGATTTTGACCAGGATTTGCTGAGAAAGCAGTTTCCGGTGGAAGAAAGCGGGCCTGCGGGCGATCGTACTCAGGCGACGGTGATTCACTGGTGCGGCCCAAAACCGACTTTATGTAGTGGGAAAGTTTACTCAGAACCGATGAATTTTTGCCGTCGCAAGTGTGAGGAGGATGTTTGGAACCGCACCGGTTTGGCGGCCGAGATGTCGCTGCAAGTTGAGGATTTACAGCGATCAATCTACGTGTATAAGAATAAGTTTAAGAAGAAGTTTCGCCAGTTGACTAATAAGTAGATTAAGACTGGCGCGCGCGGGCGAGAAACGGAGAATATTCCTCGATTTCTCACCGCCAAATCCTGATTTTTCTAACAGTCTTTTGTCAAGAGGCTTTTTTTTACCGCTGATGTCAGCGGAGCAACGCGGATGCACGCGGATTTTGGCTTACCCATCCAGGGGTAAAGTTGGCCCGGCTGGGGGTAAAACTTGGCGGTGAACGCTTACTTTGTGACTTTCCCGCTGAGTTTGCATTTCGACGGCGATCGCCTCAAATTCGACTTCCATGCAGCCGTAGGGAATCTCTAACTCGACGCTTGCTCGCACGTTTCCCAACCCGTTAGATTTAAATTCGGTAATCCAGCGCGGCCCGTCGAGAATTAGGTAGGTTTGCCGATCGTACACCCAAACTTTCACATAAATCCGGGGCATTAATTCCGGCAGTTGCACTTGCACTTTTACGGGCCCGCCGGCGAGGATTTCGGCCCGCGGCAATTCCAAAATCGGCATCGGTACTAACTCGTCTTCTGGCAAAACGTAGGGAGTCGGGGGAGTGTCTTCTACTGCGACAGTTGTGGTTTTTTGAGCAACTTGTTTCGGCTGCGGGGGCTCGTCAAAAACGACAAATTCTCTGGCTTCCGGGCTAGTAGATTTGGGATCGGAAATTGTTTCGCTGGTTTCGGGTTGCTGTTGGGTTAAGCTGCTTTCTTCCACAACGGCAATAGCGTCGCTGCTATTTGCGGCGGCTGTTGGAGTTGGTGACAGGGTGGTTGCTTTGAGCCAGTCGGGGGATTCGCCGTTGCTGGCTAAGGAACTCAGTCGCGACCAAAATCGACTTTCGACGTTTAAGGTTTGAAATGCCTGTTTTGTGGGTGCTGGCGGGGTTTCTGGGGCGGTTGTTTCTAATTCGGGGCTGTTTTCTGGTTTTTGGTCGATCGCTCCCATTTCCGCTGTGTTAGGGGAAGTTGGGATGTCTGAGGGTTTGGTTTGTGGGTCGATCGACTCTGCGACCGTTCCAGGCGAATTAGAGATTTCCGACAGCAATTGCGATCTGCTGCTGTCGGGCAGTTTGTTACCGAATGCGGGCAATTCTAGGCCGGCTGCACTTGGGGTGTGACGCGAAGTCAGTAGAGGGGGTAAGGCTTCCTTGCTTGGGGTTTCGGCGGGGGATGGAGGGTCTAAGGATTTTTCTACTAGCTTGAGGAAGGATATATTTTTGGCGCTTCCAGACGGCTTTGAGGCTGTTGGGGAGGGTTCGGCTTGATGCTTTTCTTCGATGAAATTGTCTTTAATTTCCTGGAGAAGGTGCTCTAAACGAGCTGTAATTGTGAATAGTTTGGTGGCTAGGGTGACGCCGCCGCTGCTAAGAATTGCTTCTCCTAAAATTAGGCGGCTTTTGCATTCGGTTGGAATGTAGGTGACGCAGGCAAAGATGCAGGGGGGAACTTGTTCTGGCATCGGCTGCTGGATTTCTGCGAGAATTTTTGAGGTTTGGGGGTCGCGCAGGTAAATTTGCAGTTGTGCTGAACCGATGAGTTGTTTGAGTTCTATTGCTTCGGATTCAGGGATGAGAGTTGCTGTTTTTCTGGTTTTTTGGGGGGGTTGGGGAATGTCGATTTTGCCGGAAATGATTAAGGGGCGACCGAGTTGGGTGACGAAGGTTTCTTGATCGAGGACGAGTTCGAGTTGGACGCCCGGTTTGGGTTCGGGGGTTTGGGGAATGGGGAATTGGTAGATTTTGGTCTGCGGCGGTGCTGAATCGGCTGCTGGGATTTGGGTTGGTGCTGGGCGATCGACCGGTGCTGTGATTTGTGGTGCGGGGCGATCGACCGGTGCTGCGATTTGTGGGGCTGCGGTGGAAGCAGCAGGTTCGATGTGGTCGATCGGCGGTAGGGGTTCGGAGGTTTCCGATTCTGCGGGCAATACTTCCAACTGAACGCCGTACTGCCAAGGTTTTAGTGGTGTTGATTTGGGATCTGGCAAGCAGGAGAGTTCCCACAGTCCGGGTTTGAGCCTGGTGTAGGGAATGATCACGACTAATCCTTCGGGGTTGGTGCGGGCCGATCTGCTTTGGACTTTCCGCTGCGCCCCTTGGTCGAAGGAAGTATGGGTAACGCGAATTTCGATGTCGGTGTTGGGGTGCTGAATGCGAGCAACGACACGGTATTTACCTTCTAGAATTTCCACGTCGGAGGTTTCTAGGGGCAACCAGGCGCGATCGCCCTCTTTCTGTAGCAAAAATTCTAATTTTTTCATTGTTGTTTCCCCTGGAAGGCTCCCGCTTGATTTGTCACAGGTTGGTGGTGGCTTGTTGAGCGACAGCTACAGATATTAAATTACTTATGTTTTATAGCCTATCACCAGTGTCGGTCAAGAGGCCCACTTACCAAGGACTGCCGATTATGCTGAAAGCTGCCCAATAATACGGATGGGATAAATCTTTGCTGTCGAGTTTGGGGATGGACGGGGGCAAGGGAATGTCGCCTCGCGCACTTCGCAGTTGACCGCGTTCGATCGTCACTTTGCCTTCGATCTCCGCAATTTGTGCTTGCCTGAGAGCTTCAGCTTTAATGATTGGAGGGTCGTTTGGCTTGCGGATTTTTAACTGCTGGTAAAACTCTGTCATCAGGGCGAGAGTCCCCGCATCGCTGACGTACCACAGGCTGGCGAGGGCTGATTTTGCTCCTGATTGCAGCGCTAAACCTGCAAATCCGAGTTCTGCTTCTTTGTCTCCCAAGGCGGTTCTACAGGCGCTTAATACTAACAGTTCAAGAGGCGGATTGTTCCATTTTAATTCTCTCATTTGATCGAGGCGCAGTTGGGTGTCCCAAAATTGAATGTAGGAGTTATTTGGGGTTCCGGGGCGGAATTCGGCGTGGGTGGCAAGGTGGATGATTCCGTATCTTTGTTGCAGTCGCTGGGATTGCAAGTTTACTATGGTGAAATCTTCGTTGAGAAAGGATTGACCGGGCCACTGTCTGGCGATCGCGCCGAGTTCTAACGGCACTGCTGGCAGCGGTTCTTTGTTTGCCGTTTCTGCGAAATCTGATGCTCCCATTCCTAGGACTTGCACGTTTCTGAGGTCAGCGTAATTGATGTCTATGAGGTTGAAGGCGGGGATGCGGGCGAGGCTGTATTTTTGGATCAAAAATTGCTTTCCGTCGTGCATTGCTGCTAGGGGTACGGTTCGTAAACCTGCGCCAGCGCAGAACAGCAATGTTTCAATTTTTGCTGTTTGCAAATCTGTTTCTAGGGGTGCAACTATCCATTTGTAGAGTTGTTGGGCTGGTTCTAGATAGCTGGTGGTGTTGAGTTTTACGGGATTGGTGATTTCGCTCCCCAATTCTTGGACTACTGAGAGGAGTTTCTCTTGTTTGGCTTCCGGGATGCTGCGAAGAATGGGTGGGCGATCGGGTAATATTAAGATTAATTCTAGTTGGTCGGTGCGCGGGATAGCGTAAATTAAAGCAGGTTTTTTCTTTGTTTGAACTGCTAGGCGGGAGAGAGTTTTGGATATTGCTTCGGCGGTTTTCGCACGGGTGTCAAAGTCTTGTTCAAAGTATGTTTGATAGTCTTCTTCCCAGGTTTCTTCGATTCTGGTTACGGCTTCGGTGAGGTTTCCCCGATCGAGCAAATTTCTCATTTCTTGGCCGTTAAGCCCGCCCTGGCCTGTGTTTTGGGCAATTGTAGGCAGGTTCGCGGTGTTCCAGCAGAAAAATATTGCTATCAAGCAGTAAAAAATAGCTTTTTTAATTTTTTTCTGAGTGGTGTGTTTTTGGCGTTGCTGCTGGGATTGGTAGTGCATGATTTTGGGGCGGTTGAGGGCGCCGTTGGCGGCAGCAGTTGGCAAAAGTTGGGATGTGGGTGGGAATTTTGACTGTGCTGGCGATCGCCGCACGATTATAGCCTTCCAGACCAACCGCAAATATCTACCGTAGGGTGTGGACACCGGCACCAACAGAGTCCCTGCACCAATAAATTCGCGATTTATGTAAAAGTTTGTAAATTATGCAGGGGTTTTGCATAAACAGGGCTTACAGAAAAACCCGGTTTCTTCACCTAAGTCGTGTTTTCACTCTAGCAGCCAGGTGCATTTAACAGGCATTACCTCTAGGGGCGTCTTTGACTTTTTGCGGCACCTCTGCACTTCTCAGGTTGAATCGGGTTTGGTCTTGGTATTGAGTGAGGAATAGCCTAAATCGAGCGACCATATATTGAGTAATTTCAGTAGATATATTCTGTGTATTTACTTGTTTTAAAATAGTTAAGTCTTTTCGCGCAAACTTACTTAAATCTCGCAGGGGTAATTGTTTTGCCTCGGATATCTTTCCAGTTATTTCGTACACTTCGTCGAGACTGCCTTTGGCCTAAGATTTGGCCTAAAAATTTCCTACTTTTTTAGCATCATTAGCGGCGGTTGCCAAGAGTTGAGCAATATAAATAAAAACACTTAATTATTTAGAAGATTTTACGCTATGCGGTCGATCGCTTTTTCCTTGTTTACTCTTGGTTATCTCCTAAATAACTAAAGCCTTGTTCCTTCCGCTATACATTGTGTGCGATCGAACTTGGCACGGTGCGATCGCGATCGGACTGAGGAATGTGTCTTAGTATTTCTTCACATATCATGCTTTCGGTCTATGATATATGCCTTATGGCGTATTTGTGTTTAAAGCCCGTTACCGCGTACCGCTGATGAGTCAATCAACCAATCCACCGCTATCCCAACCAGTTTCTCGACGCACCGCCCTCAAATTCCTCGGAGTCGGTGCCGCCGGCGGACTGGTGGGCTACTCTCGATTTTCCAAGCCAGAGCCCACCGTTTTTGTGCAAGATTCTCTTGACTTGCCGCGAATGCTGAATCAGCGCAAAACCGTTGCAGTTGTAGGTGCAGGCTTGGCAGGGCTCGCCTGTGCTTACGAGCTCAGTCAGCGGGGTTTCGCCGTAACATTGCTAGACAAATCGCCCCAACTAGGTGGCAAAATTGCTAGTTGGCCGATTCAAGTTGGGAACGAAACTTTTATGATGGAACACGGTTTCCACGGTTTTTTCCCGCAATACTACAACCTCAAAAGTGTGGTTGAAGAACTAGAAATTACCGATAATTTTGTATCTTTAGAATCCTACGCCGTTGTGTTTCGAGACGGCAAATACAAACCCGAAGTTTTTCGTCCCAACCATTCAGCTTTTCCCTGGAATGTAGTTGACTTGGGGATATCTTCTCCCAATCGGCTCAAGTGGGGAATCAATCTCACAAAATCGGCTCACTGGCAAGTGTTTCGAGAAATCGGCGGTTTTCAAACTCAAAAAACTTTCGATCGCCTCGACAATATATCAGTTGCCGACTGGGTAAAAGGTGAATTTCCGCGCGGACTTTATGACTTGTATTTTCTGCCTTTTGCCAAGTCCAGCCTCAACGCGCCCGACGAATTGAGCGCGGGAGAATTAATGCAATTTTTCCACTTTTACTTTTTCGGAAATCCAGAGGGTTTGGCCTTCAACGGTACGCGGCAAGATATGGGCACGAGTTTGGTGCAGCCTATTGCCAGAGCGATTGAAAGCAAAGGCGGCAAAGTATTGACAGATGTTGCCGTCAGTGAGATTCGCTGGGAAAACGGCAAGATTGATTCTCTGAGTTACCAGTCTGGAGACGTGCAAAGTAAAATACCTTTTTGGGTGAAGCGAAACGCGCTGTTAACTGACAGCAACTCTACCGAATATTTCGGCGCTGGGGACAGCGTATTTGCCGCCGCACCGTCGGGAAAAGAAGCAATTTCTCTGAGCTGTACTCACCAAGGCTGCACAGTTAAGAAACAGAACGACGGTCAATTTCACTGTCCTTGTCACGGGGCAGTTTTTGATGCTGAAGGGCGAGTTGTGACTGGGCCTGCTCAGCGAGATTTGGCTCGATTTAAGGTAGTCGATGAAAAAGCAGATGAAATACAGTTAGCAGCAGCGGTTAACCAATCGCAGCCGCAAAAATTGGCTGAAACATTGAAGGCTGATTATTATGTTTTGGCGGCCGATGTTCCGGGGATGCAGCATTTGTTTAGTTTGGCCCGGGGTGAGGTGAATCCGCAGGTGCAGAGCCGGATCGAGAGCTTGAAAGTAGCCGATCCGTTTGCCGTGGGGCGTTTTTGGTTCGATCGCGAATTTCCATGGGAACACAGCAATTTCAGTTCGCTTTCCGGCTACAAACTGACTGACAGCATTACGCTTTACCACCGAATTCAGGATCAGTTCATCGAGTGGAATCAGGAAACTGGCGGTAGTGTAGTGGAACTGCACGCTTATTGTTACAAGGAGAAGGAATTTCCGAATCAGGAAGTTTTGTTGGCGACTTTTGAGCAAGAATTGTACGAAATTGTACCGGAATTAAAAGAGGCAAGTATGCTGCACCGGGAATTGGTAAATCAAAAGAATTTCTCTGGATATCCGCCCGGTAGTTATGCGGAACGCCCGGAGACTTGCTGCGCTGTACCTAATCTTTTGTTTGCGGGAGATTGGGTAAAAATGCCGTTTCCGTGCGGTTTAATGGAAAGGGCAGTGAGCAGCGGTTTGTTGGCAGCTAATGCTATTTTATACCAGGAGGGTTTGCAGAGGCGATCGCTCTTGACGGTGAATCCCGAAGGCGTGTTAAAAATCTAAACTTGGCAGCGGGGCGGGTTTTATAAATCGTCAATGATCGGCTGCTATTCTCGGTGAAACCCGCCCCCAGCCATACTATTTTAGATTTTAGATTTTAGATTTTAGATTTTAGATTTTAGATTTGAAGAAATGGTAATGACTGATTCAACAAGGGTTTTGAGCTTTCCTACAGTTGCATTCTTTTTTTAAGATGAGTTATGGTTTGTGGGTGTGGTTTCCCTGAAGAGAAAAGGCAGAGCTTGCGAACAAAAAAAATATCTGCGTTGAGGGGGGTGGATATACGGTTAAAATATTATTGAATGAGTATAAAGCAATAATAGATGCTGAAGAGTAACTGCCAAATTCGCAATAAATCTGTAACGTTTGATGCTTTTGCAACAGAATACGATTTCGTTGCCACCTTGCAAAACCAGAACGATTTCTTTACTAACAACCTATCGGCCAGCAAAGGTGCAGCATTAGATATTGGCTGCGGTTCGGGAATTCTGGCTTTTGAATTAGCCCAGTATTACGATCACGTAGTCGCCATCGATTTGTCAGCAAAAATGCTAGATATAGCCCGTCAAAAACGCTCAGCCCCGAATATCGAATATATCCAAATGGATGCCAGTCAATTAGCGCTCGATCGCAAATTTGATTTAATAGTTAGTGCTACTACTTTTCACCACCTGCCCAACCTTCCTGCCGCCCTCGCTGCGATTAAAAAATTGTTAAATCCGCACGGAAAAATCGTCTTTTTAGATAATATATCGGAAGTGGAAACACCTGCTACGATAGGCTACCTATTAGGTGCGGCGAGAGATTTTAGACCCGACTGTTCCACCTACGGATTTCGCACTGCTTTAAGATTATTAAAATTTCGATTGTCGCCAGGGTGGTTGAAGCATTTAGCTAGTGATAGGTATTTGTCAGAACGGAGATTTAGAAAAATTTACGGTCGTTGCTTTCCGGGCTGTTATTTTGTAAAATTTGGTTGTTTTATGGGCGTAATTTGGGAACATTTGTAATGCAAAACAACGCGATAAAATCGGAATCTGCAAGGGCGAAAAAAACTCACATCCGCCAGTTGGGTATTAATCTCGATCGCTGGTATGCGATCGCCCGTAGCACCGAGGTGCAAACTCAGCCGCTAGCTGCGAAAATCTGGAATCGGGCGATCGTACTTTTCCGCGATAGTGCAGGCAAAATCAACGCTTTAGAAGATAGATGTCCGCACCGACAAGTTAAACTCAGCCACGGCAAAGTTAAAGGCGATTTAATCGAATGTGCTTACCACGGATGGCGGTTAAATGCAAGGGGAGAATGCGCCGAAGTCGATTATTTAGCAGAAAATCAAAAGCTACCTAACTGCAAAATTCGCTCCTATCCAGTCAAGGAACAAAACGGTTTTATCTGGCTGTTTCCCGGCGACGAAACGCAAGCAGAAAAAACTCATTTACTGGATTTGCCCGAGTGGGAACATCTCAATTATATTGCCACTATTTCAGTCATCGACTGTCAGGCACACTATTCATTTTTAATTGAAAACTTGATGGATATGTACCACGGACACTTGCACGATGATTGGCAAGCTTGGGCAAATCCGGTGTTAGATACTTTAGAAGAAAACGAGCATCAAGTAACTGTTCGCTATCAGGCACAAAGTTATTACAAAATAGATAAAATCTGGTCAATTTCTCAGTTATTTTTTAAATCTTTGCGCCGACTGCACCCGGAACCGCTGGAGGTGAGTTATGTTTACCCGCACTGGGTTTCAACTTTGGGGAGCGACTTTAAGATTTACTGCTTGGTTTGTCCGGTGAGCGAGACAGCAACTCGCGCTTATTTAATTCATTTTACCTCATTAAATGCGTTTTGGCGACTGCACAAATTGCCTGTTTGGTTTCGCAGGTTTATCAAAGATCGTTGTTTCGGTGCTGCTCAAAAGTTATTAGATGGTTTGGTGCGGCAGGATGTGGTAATGATTGAAGAAGAACAGCAGGCTTTTTTGCAGAATTCAGAAAGAAAAAGTTATGAATTAAATCGGGCTTTAGCCAGCGTGCAAAAGTTGATGAGAAGTCAGGCGGAAAATGGGTAATTCAATAGCCGATTGAAATCTGCACAGGGTAATATGTTACTCCTGGATGCACGGGTGGTCAGAAACCGGGTTTTTATTGCGAGAATACTGAATCCCGACCTTTAAACCTGGTAAAAACCCGGTTTCTTTCGTATTTATGCGTCCAGGACTATATGTATATTTCCCACAAATCATGGAACTAGGATTTAGACTAAGAGTTACTTGAAAAGAAGATGAATTGGCGATCGGGGAATGAAACCGATCGCAATTCCTCTGCGTTAGTTTGCGTCCATCTGCGGTAAAAAAATCTAAATTCCGCCAGCACAAACTTTACTTTTTAGGTCGCTGCTGCTGGTAAACGCTGATAACTTTATCGGCATAAGTAGCAGTTGCCCCACTTTTACAAGCTGCGGAGTCCCCTGTCATCCACCAGCAAGCGGCGCGGCGTACAGCGGTTAATTCATTGTTGCTGCTAGCTTTGTATTCGTCGCGCAGCAAATCGCCCACGATACAGGTAACAATTGATTTAGCTTTTGTCGCGTCGGCCTCAAATTGTTGGGGTGTTAAATCTTGTTTGGTACAGAATTTTGCCCAGCGGGAAATATTATTTGGTAAAACTTGCCACTGACTGTACATTCCGTCATTTGCGGCTTGTGGCGGGGCGGCTTGTCGCAGCGCTTCTACAAGGGCGGAAACTTGCGCGTCGGTGACTGCTTGCGCTGTGGCTGGAAGTGATTGCAATCCGAGGCTAATTATCAGGCTGCCGAATAGTAGATTGGTTTTTGCGATCGATTTAAAATTCATTCACACTCCCCTGTTTGATTTAAACTTTGTTTCCTCAAACAAGGTTTACTATTTTGTCGATCGAATACCTCTGTCTTAAGTATGATTTATTTGCCCACTTAATGCACTGTCATCGCGCTTACGATAGGAATTGTTAATGAATTAGGATAAAATTATGGAAATACAACCCAGGGAAATTAGACGTTACATCCGACCTGATGGCAGAATTCCTTTCTTAGAGTGGTACTACGCCCTACGAGATGGCAAAGCCCAAGTTAAGGTTGATGCAAGGCTTGAGTGAGTTAGTCTCGGCAATCTGGGGGATTATAAGTCAGTCGGAGATGGTGTCTGCGAACTCAGGATTAACTACGGCCCTGGCTACCGGATTTATTTTAGACAAATAGGAGCGACAATTGTGCTTCTGCTCTGTAGTGGGGATAAAAGTACCCAAGAACAAGATATTCTCAAAGCGAAGGAGTATTCGGCAGACTATGAAAGAAATGAAAATGCCTACCAGCGATAGCTACCGCGAGTCCCTAATTGAATCTCTCAAAGATGCCGAACACGCTGGTGGTTTTATCGGGGCTATCTTGGAAGAAAAAGACCCTGAACCCGCACTTTTGAGAAATGCCATCAGAAAGGTAATTGAGGCTCGAATCAGGATGAATTCTCTTTCGGAGTCAGCAAAACAGCATCACGAAAAACTCGACAAGATGCTGACGGAAAGTGGCGGTTTGGAAATTTACAGTTTGGTAGAATTGCTCGAAGCGTTAGGATTTAAACTAGAAATTACTGTCGCAAATACTGAGTTGTCGGCTGACTCGGAATCAACGGATTTTGGGGAATCAGAATTATCGTCCGAACCAGTAGTAATTAATCCCAGTTAATGAGTAAATCGCGCCCTCACCCTTCCCTCACAAAATCTAACAATCGGTGAGCCATTTCTAGCTTGCTGCAAGGTGCTATTTCTACTTGCTTTCCGGCGGCATTAATTAATATTGCTTGATTGGTATTGCTGCCGAAACCGGCACCTATTTGATCGATCGGGTTTGCGGCAATTACATCCAGTTTCTTCGCCTGCAATTTCTCCAAAGCCGGCTTGACAATATCCCCAGTTTGTGCCGCAAACCCGATTAATTTTTGGTGCGGCTGTTTCAATTTTCCCAACTCTGCCACAATATCCGCTACCGGTGTCAACGGTAAAGAATTCGGGAGCGATCGCTTCGGCAATTTCTCACTACTGTACTCAGCCGGCCTCACATCTGCTACCGCCGCAGCCATCACCGTCAAATCCGCATCGTGAAAACATTGCAGCATCGCCTGCCGCATTTCTTGTGCACTGGTAACTGCGATCGCCCGCACACCTGAGAGCGGCAATTCCCCAGTTATAGTGTGTACCAGCGTCACTGTCGCGCCCCGATGCTGTGCAGCTTGCGCTAAAGCTATGCCCATTTTGCCAGTGGAAGGATTGCCGATAAACCGCACCGGATCGAGGTGTTCCCGCGTTCCTCCCGCACTGATTAACACCCGCTTACCCGCTAAATCTCGATCGCCCTTCGCATACAACAGCGATTCAATATGAAACAAAATCTCACAAGGTTCTGCCATGCGGCCGACACCCGCGCGATCGCAGGCCAGCATTCCCGCCCCCGGATTCGCAGCATGATAGCGCCGATAAGTCAACACTTCCCGCCAATTCCGCTGCACCGTCGGCTGTTCCCACATATCCGTATTCATCGCCGGTGCCAGCAAAATTGGGCAAGTAGAAGCTAAAACAGTATTAGTCAGCAAATTATCCGCAAAACCCCCCGCCAACTTAGCCAAAGTATTAGCTGTCAAAGGAGCAATCACAAAAACTTCCGCCCATTCTCCCAGTTGAATATGCAGGGGGCGCCCGTGACTTGCTTGCCAAAAATCTTTGTCAGTAAAAGCTGGATGCCGGCAAAGAGTAGCAAAAGTCAAAGGCGTTACAAACTCCCCTGCAGCATCAGTAAGAATAACTTTAACTTCCGCTCCAGCTTTTGCTAAAGTTGAAACTACTTCGCAAACTTTATAAGCCGCAATCCCGCCACTAACGCCGATTAAAATTCGTCTGCCATTCATGTCATTTGTTAATAAAAAAGAATCAAGAAAGAAGTTAAGATGAAAATAGATAAAAATCCATAACTCATCTGTTCAATTCACAACAAAATATGCTGCTAACTTCTTCCTCAATTCCGCCCTTAATTTTTGAGCTAGATTTTTAAGCCTATGCTTCGTCGTAGGCTTCCATATCCAGAAGGTGGAGATAAGGTTCAACCAGCTCCGGCCGCTGAAAGGCAAGCGATCGCAACAAATGCCAATCATTCAATCCCTCAAAAGGATCTGTATAATCGTCAACTTCCAAACGGACAGCCAATTCTGCCACGTCCTGAGAAGTAAGTACAGCAATATCGCGCGATGCTTTGGTTAAAGTTTTCATTTTTTTCCCCTGCCCGAGACTTCCGCCATACTATATCCTAAACCTTTAATCAGATTTCGACACAGTTTCTACAACAAAACTTCGCATTACATCTATAACTTCCGGCAGAATCTCGTGTCCCATCTTAAATTCTTGATACTGCACCGCAGCTCCCCAAGCCGTCAAACTCTCGCGCGATCGCACAGCAGCACTAACAGGCACAATAGTATCTTGAGTACCGTGCACGATTAAAACAGGTGGCAAAGCACTCCCAGCAACTGGCGAAATCGGGTGCAAATAACCGCTCAGACAAATTAAACCCGCTACGGGCAAAGTCAATCCCACATCTAGAGTCATCGCTCCACCTTGAGAAAAACCGCCTAAAATTGTGCGAGACAAAGGCACACCCGTGCTGCCTTCCAAAGACAGCAAAAATTCCCTCAGCAATTGCCGACTTTCTACCAATCCCTGAGCGTCTTTGCTTTGAAGGTTATACCACGCTTTGCCACCCCTTACTTGCGGATGGGGAAATGGGGCATCGGGAAACACAAACTGATAATCCGGCAAATTGAAAGCCGGTGCTAAGGAAGTCAAATCCCGAGCATTAGCACCCCATCCGTGCAAAGCGACAATCAAAGCAACAGGTTTGCGATCGGTTGTTGGCGGAATGCTAATAGATTGTAAAGACATCGTAGTTAATAATTGGTAATCTGGCATCGCTACAATTATAAATTGTCACGACGGGTAAAACCCCAATACGGTTCAGTTAAGGAAAATTGTAGCGAAAATGTTGGGCGGAGTGAAACGGATGGTTCGTTCCACTCCGCCCAACCTACGCACTACGCACAATCTGTTTTTTTAGCACTAACTGAACCGTAGTGGGTAAAACCCAAGATATTTGTTTTCGGCAATATTCGACTGAAATTAGCACGCACTTATAAGTATAACAGTTGACCGTTAACTGTTAACAGTAGAGTGCGAAATCCGCACCTTTCCCAAGTAGAGTGCGGATAGTTCACCTTTTCTAAACAGGAATTATGGAGCCTCTTATATTTGTAAAAACACTTCTTCTGGCTCCTGCTTCCTGGCTCATTTCTTCTGACTCATTCCTCCTGGCTCCTGTCTCCTGGCTCCAAACTCCAATTTCTCGCTTGGCTGCTTTCATTGACATGCTCCCAGTAAGACTCCGCTAGAAGTGAGATGTGTTCCGCTAATTCCAACTGGCACCTACCGCAGGTGAAACCTTAGAAACAGATTGCTTAGACTGTTGCCGCACCGGCACCTCAATCCAGAATTCAGTTCCCTCTCCCGGAGCCGAGAGGCACCTGAGTGAACCTTGATGTTTGTCCACTATTTGATAGCCAATAGACAATCCCAAGCCAGTACCTTTGCCTACAGGCTTGGTAGTAAAAAACGGATCAAACAAACGTTTTTTGACATTCTCCGTCATGCCCGTTCCATTGTCAGCGATTCGCACGCATACACAATTAGAACTTAAAAGTTCAGTGCGAATCCTAATCTTAGGTAAAAAAGCCGAATCATAGGAAGTTTTACCATTAGGTAAAAATTTACTTGTTTCTTCATATAAAACATCAATTGCATTGCTCAAAACATTCATAAATACCTGGTTTAATTGTCCCGCCCAGCACTCCACCAAGGGCAAGTCCCCGTATTCTTTGATGACTTGAATGCCAGGAAAACCAGATTGGGGTTTCAGTCGAATATCTAAAATCATCAAGGTGCTGTCGATGCCTTGGTGAATGTCAACACACTTCATTTCAGCTTCATCCAAACGTGAAAAATTCCGCAGAGAAAGGACGATTTGGCGGATGCGTTCTGCTCCCATATTCATAGATTTTAAGATTTTAGGCAAGTCTTCACTGATAAACTCCCAATCAATCTCTTGTAGTTTCGCTTGCACTTCGGCCGTTGGGTTCGGATATTGCTGCTGGTATATTTCCACAAGTTCCAGCAAGTTTCGCGTATATGCGCCTGTATGGATCAGATTGCCAGAGATGAAGTTGACAGGGTTGTTAATTTCGTGGGCCACTCCAGCCACCAACTGCCCCAAGCTGGACATCTTTTCAGTTTGGATTAGTTTAAATTGAGCTTCCTGCAAATTTTTTAGTGCTGTTTCTAGTTCAGCGGTGCGCTGTTTTAGTTGAATTGTGCGATCGTACACTTGCTGTTCTACTTTTGCGGTACGTTCTAGAGACATCAACAGGTAAATCGTCAAGCTGCCAGTCATCAATAGCCCGATCGCGCAAATTGCCAGCGAACCCTGATGCGTCCTCATACCGTTGTACCCCTTCCCTGGCAAAACTAGCAGCCTCCACTGGCGGTCTGCTACGTTAAATAAGCGAGTGCAATCACTAGAAATTTGACAGATTTGTCCGAGATTAGTTAACTCGGGCTTTTCGTGTTTTGGGTTATCTATCAACTGCTTAGCTTGTGAGTCGTAGCGCACCAGAAAGCGTTCTTTCTCTGTAGCGGAGTTGTCGTATAGGTAAAAATTAATCTTGTCTAAATTTAGCGATTCTAAAGAGAAATCGACCATAGTGGTAATCTGAAACAGACCCGCAATAACTCCCATGAAGTTTTGGCGGCCGTTGACCGAGTTATCAGCAGAAGTTGAGCGGCGGGGTACTGGCAGAAATACTTGCAATCCCGGTTGATTGTTGCTGACTAATCTAATCCGCGCCGAAGCAGCTATTTTCCCGGTATTCACCGACTTCTCTAAAGCTGCTTTGCGATCGGGGCTGGAGGCAACATCAAAACCGATCACTTTGTTATCTTCTTCTAGTGCTTCTCTGTAAATAATTGGAAAATATTCCGATCGCACTTTTGCTTTGACCTGCTTTTTGTCAGGAGTTCGCTCGTAAATTTGAAATGCCGGAAAATCTTCGGCTCGAATTGCGACTTCGTAAGCTGCTTTTTGGGCAGCCGGCACGCGCCGAATCCAATTAACAGAATGTATAGCCGCATTTCGGGCAAGTGCAGGTTGAACGAATTGCTTAAAATCTTCTCTGGTAACTTCAGTAGATGCCCTGTAGAATCCTTCAAGTGAGTACAGAAATTCTAAATTTTTGTTAATGCTTTGCTGCAATGCCACACTCAGGCGATCGGCTTGCTGATGAAATTGAGCTTGCAGTCGTTGGTTTTCCCCATGCCACACAACGGCTGCGGCTGCCAATGACAAACTCGTACCTGTGCAAAGAGTCAGGGCTGCTGGAATGTAGCGACGGTGCGACAGTAAACTTTCGGTCAGCGAATTAAACCAATTGCCCGCAACATTCATATTCCCCAACCTTCTGCTATCCGAGTGTAATTCGTTTAAAGACTTGTGAAATTCCTTGATAGCACGATCCACAGCGCACAAACCAGATTGTCTAAAAACTTATGATTGCAGGAATAGGACTTACCCCGATCAACCGAATTTCTACGAAAATATTGATTTGGGAACGAGAAACCTGGGAAGAAACGGGGTTTTTCAGAAATAGTGCATCCACGACTGAGGAATTGAAACCAATTGTAACTAAGTGTAACGAAGCGAGTTCCAATCTGGGTGCTCTCCAACTTCCTTCCCCGGAAGAACCCGGAAACGAGAAAAAGCCTTGATCTTATGGGGCGGGTATTGAGTACCCGCCCCACAAAGCCAACTTAAATTTGGAACAGCTTACAAAACAGTCCCTATTTCTTTCAAATAAACCCGTGTAAACGGTTCATCATCCCCCAGAGTATACTGTTCGATCAACCCCTGGCGACGAATAGAAATACTACTTCCTTCCCTCACCACAACAGTGTCATCATCAGTGCTTTCTCTGGCCAACATCATCTCCGTTTCCCCCGGATTGTCCAGCACCACCATATTGCTGCCCCGATAAAACATTCCCTCAGCTTCCAAAATATTTTCGGGATATTCAGCAATTAACAAATCGAGCTTGGGATTCCGCAGCAAACTTTGCACGTTAAGATGGTAATTCTTATTCAAAACTTTTTCAGAACGGTTAACAAAAAGTCCACCGCGACAAACAGCACCGATCGTCCAATCAGGATGCTGCAACAGAATGTGATCGATTATTTCTTGCAGTTCATGCACCGAAATTCTGTTGAAAGTAATAATCGGAATTCTGGCTGATTTTCCCGAGTCAAAGAAAGTTTCGATAATATGCGAAGGCACATCAACCCCTTCGCCGACAGCCGGGTTTAGGTGCATAAAAATTCCCGGCGCCGCATTGATTTCGAGAATCCCAAAATTGCCTGTTTTCCAAGATTTGGCGAGAGTTTCTGTTACCACATCAACCCCCAAACAAGTTAACCGAAAATGTAGGGCGATATCTTGAGCCAAAACAATGTTATCCGGGTGAATAGTGCGGGTAGCGTCGATGCTGACGCCGCCTGCGGAAAGATTGGCGACTTTACGCAGAGCCACTGTGCGATCGCCCTCTAGCACACTATCCAATGACAGCCCTTGTTCGGCCAGATACATTTCCATAGCTTCGTCGGACTGAATTTTGCTCAGGGCCGAAGTTGGCGTATCCAAACGTTCGGATTTGCGGTTTTCACGGCGGATCAATTCGCGAATTGTTGAGTTGCCATCACCTGTTACCCAAGCGGGTCGGCGTTCAGTTGCCGAAACAAATTTGCCGTCAACGCAT
Organism: Microcoleus sp. LAD1_D5; assembly: GCF_036702115.1. Taxonomy (NCBI): domain Bacteria; kingdom Bacillati; phylum Cyanobacteriota; class Cyanophyceae; order Oscillatoriales; family Microcoleaceae; genus Microcoleus; species Microcoleus sp. LAD1_D5. The sequence continues at coordinate 51,737 of NZ_JAUBSA010000030.1, forward strand.
AGCAGCCTAAAATCCGATCCTTTGATGCTATTTTCTACAATTACTCGCACCGATTCTGTTTCAGGAATTGCCTTAACTGCTCTTTTAAAAGCCGCCTGCAATTCCTCAGCATCTCGGACATCTGCTGTGACGCCAATTCCTTTATGACCGACTACTGGTTTGATAGCAACTGGGTAGCCAATTTCTTTAGCAACTGCCACAGCTCCGTTTTCTGTGGAGACGATATCGCCTTTGGGAACAGGAAAGCCTAATGTAGCGAGAAAAGCTTTACAATCGTCTTTGCGCGTGGTAAAATCGGAGTCTAAGTGGCTGTCTGAATCAAAAGTAGTTGCAGAGCCGCGAACCAGTTTTTTGCCGTACCCGTATTGCATCAATCCTTCATCCCACAGATAAAATACGGGAATGCCTTTTTGGGATGCCGATCGCATTAACGAATAAACTGTCGGGCCTCCGTAAACTGACTGCCGGAACATACTTTGCAGCGCGCCCATTTGTGCTTCCAAGGGAAAATCTTGATTTTGATTGATGGCTTCAAACCAATCCCAAACAGCGTAAACTACAGCTCGGGCGCTGCGGGCGTGAAGTGCTTCTATGCTGATTCTGTTAAAGTGAGAAAACGGCTTGACGTTCCAGTGTTGGAAGTGCAAACCCATGTCAAGTTTTGCTACTTCTGAGGTGGTACGGCCGAACAGTTGGGCGTGGTTCGAGAAAGTTTCGTGCAGCAGTTGCGGGTACCGATCGCCAATAATTTTCTGGTAATGGGCGATCGGCAAAGGTTCGCTCGCGCCCGTCACCGCTAAATCGAAAACTAAAGCGGCTGTGTCTAAATAAGGGTTGGGCCCGATATAGTGTTTGAAATTGAAAACATCAAAAATATCGGTTTTCCGAGCATTGATGCGTGCTGTTTCTGTGCTTTTTTCTTGCAGCATTTTCTAACCTCCTTTGAGCTAATTTTTTACGTTAACTTTATAGTCGGTGCAGGGGATACTACCTGGGGGCATAGATATTATTGCACTGCTCAGTTGAGACAAATACTCCGACCAATTCTGCCTCAGCATTGCGAGAGTGGGGGGAGTGGGGGAGTGGGGGAGTGGGAAAGTAGGGGAGATGGGAGAGGGGGAGAGTGGGAAAATATTCCTTCTTCCTTCAACATCTGACTAAGCATTCATGACTAAGCATTCATGACTAAGCATTCATAACTAAGCACTTATAACTAATGACGACTTCCTGCCATCCAAAAAAAAGTTCTAACTTTTGAGAGGTACATTGTGCACTTATAATTGTTTATGACAGTGAAAGAAAATTTAAGAGGCAGCAAATTATGAAGATCGCACAAACTGCTCTCAGGGACCAAGTTCATCACTTAGCTGAGGAAGCTTTTCACCGGAAGCTAATTTCTGGCTACGGCGATGGTCAAAACAGCAACGAATATCAGATTGTCTGGAACGGCAAACCCAGACACCTACCTTTAGAACGGGCGAGTACCATATTGAGCAATTTGATCGAGCGATCGCACTAAATGGCGATCGGACTAATCTAGGACTGATGCTCATCAATCCGATTTCTACGAGCAATAAGAGGAGGATTAGCAAAGGATCGGGTCAGAAACCGGATTGATCACCGCGCGCGCGTCAGCCCTGTAATTTAAGCTCATTTCTTAACCCCTCCTATCTCGCTGTTAGGGGGGGCAAGTTTGTTGTGTCGCTCATCGAGGATGAGTTAAATAGATAGTTCTAGACGCAGAAACCGGTTTTTTTTACCCGTCCCGGACACAAAAGCTCTCTCAGAAACCGGGGTTTCTCAGTTAAATTTTTCCGTTCACACGCAGAATTTTCCTTCCTATTACCGGTTTCTTTAATCTAGTGTCTCCAGGACTGTTTAACAAAAACATTGTTACAGCCATGGCAAGAGTAAACATCTACCCGAATGCTTGAGCTGTGTGCGTCCTGGAGTGGTAGAAGTATGAGAGTTTTGTGTATCTATATATACCTTTTGGCAGTTTTCGGACAAAGGAATTTTGTGTTTTAGTGAAATTTAATAAATTAAAAGTGGAGATAATATGGCGAGCCAGGAAACTCAGGGAAAGTTGCTAATTATTGGTGGCGCGGAAGACAAAGAGGGGGACTGCAAAATTCTGCGGGAATTCTTGCGGTGCGCCGGAGGCACTAAAGCGCACATTGTTGTCATGACTGCTGCAACAAGCTTGCCGGGAGAAGTAGGAGATAATTACATCCGAGTGTTTGAGCGACTCGGCGCTCAAGATGTGCAAGTTATTGACACCCAGAGACCGGAAGATGCCAACAATCCAGATTATTTAGAAGCGATCGAACAAGCCACTGGCATATTCTTTACCGGCGGAGATCAAGCGCGGATTATTAGCTGCTTGAAAGACACAAAACTCGACGCAGCTATGCACAAACGGTTTTCTGAAGGGATAATCATTGGCGGCACCAGTGCCGGCGCGGCGATGATGCCAGACATGATGATTATTGAAGGAGACTCCGAGACAAATCCCCGCGTTGATGTGGTAGCAATGGGCCCGGGAATGGGTTTCCTTCCCGATGTTGTCATCGACCAGCATTTCGCCCAACGAGGTCGTCTGGGACGCTTAGTTACGGCACTTTTGCTGCAACCGGCTGTGTTGGGATTTGGTATTGACGAAAATACAGCTATTTTAGTCCACGGTGACGAGTTGGAAGTCATTGGCGAAAGCGCTGTAACTGTCATCGACGAGTCGGAAAAACTCCACGACAATATTGAGGGACGCTTGAAGGATGAGGGTTTGGCGATTTGCGGGGCCAAGTTGCACATCCTCCCCCACGGATATCGGTTTAACTTGAAAACTCGCCAGCCGGTGTTTGATAGCGCAGCAACAACAGCAGAGAGACAAAGGCAGCTCGCCTAATTTACTTGCAACTGGCAAACATCTCAAAAGAAAGTATGTAGGGTGTACAGTGCCCACCTTACCGCTGCAACCAAGTAGGATGGTTAAAAACCCAGTTTCTGTGTCCTGCAGCAATAAAAGAAGAGGTAAAATCCTCTTCTTTTATTGTTGCGGTTTCTGATTTTTTAAGCACTTTTCTGTTCGCCAAAAATCGACTGCTGCCCTTCGGCAGTCGATATTAAATTCCACCCTTGAACTCTCAGCTTCTGATAAGTTGCCCATCCCTTAGAACCGCCCGGTTCCCGGTAGTCGGGTACAGCGAACTGCGGAAAAGCTGTATAAGGCCGCCATCCCTGACGGGCATCGGTGCGTAAGTGCAATATCTTTTCTCCCTTGCCTCCGAGTCTGGGCAACCAACACATTTGTTTTAGCATTTTTAACACTCCAGAGTTTTACAGTAACGGTAATTCGCCAACATCCCACATTAAACTTTTAGAGCTTTAGAGCCACTGCTCGGAATATCTAACGGGTAACAGGGACGAATGAGATTTTCACCAATTACCAATTACTGAGGTAGCAGCAGTCGTTAAAGCTGATTTTGGTTCTACAAAGTTTACCGGTCAACAACTATAAAACAAGTGCTGCCCAGACATAAGCAAAAATAATCATTGCTATTCTCGGCTCAAACTTGGCTTAAAGTCGCAGGAAAACCCAGTTGAATAAAGGATTCATGTTTCTGGTTTCCCTTGCCTTACAATTACAAGCTGATCCTCGCTGTTTCCGCATAAAATGACATCTTTCTACGGTATTATTCCTGTCCGCTAAAAAATGTTTCTTTAGTTACAAATCTTAAATATTCACCACGATTTATCTACTTATCAAAAGTTAAATTACTTTTCATACAATACTTCGCACAGTTTTTGATAGCCAACGGTAGAATAAGGGTTCAAGGCTCCAAGGCAAGTTCGCTACCAACGGAAAATCCTGGCTTTCAGACTATGAACTAAAAACAGTCCCGACTATTTTTCATAAACAGCGCTGAATAATTTTTAGTTACTTTAACTACATTTTTGATTTAAATGAGGTTTCCGGTTGCTTAGGCGCGCACCTTACTCAATCGGTAGGTTTCGCACTACTAAATCCTCCGGGTGCGCCCCCAAGTACCTGACAACATAAGAGGTAAAGGTTTAACTCTTAAGAACGATGGCGACAGATTTGCAAAATGGTAAAAATGAATACTAATTACAGTTATAGCAATCCTAAATCATTTGTGAATTTCTTACTCCCTCCCCGAACCCGCGGGCAGGGTTGGGGTGGGGTAAAAAATTTACGACTCCTGCAAGGATTGCTATATAAGTTCTGCAAACAAGGTATTCATGACCGCTGCAATTGAATTCAAGAATATCATATCGACGGGATTCACTACGATGCTGGGCGGCAGTTGGACAATCGAGATTTCCTACACTGGATAACTCGCGAAGCGAAAAAAAACGCCAGCAACAAGCCATTTTATAACATAGCAGAACACTTTCCCGAACTTCCCGAACTCGTCACTGCGGACGGGCCGATGGACTGGTGCTGGCACGAAATTTTTCGCATTTTTGCCATAGAAAATCTGGGGGCGAAGACTTTCGATATCGAAAAGCTCAAGCAAGTTCTGGATGCCAAACAACAAGGCTATTAAACCACAACTAATGTGATCAATTCTTTAGCCAGTCACGACCTTGAGCACTTGCTGGCCGAAGGCAGCTTTCGGGATATCGATCAAGAAGCGGCTTTTAAACGCGCTAAATTGGGAGCGGTTTTGTTAGTCACAGCAGTAGGAATACCGATGCTGTGGATGGGCGAAGAGTTTGGACAATCTACTCGGCAAACTCCGAACCAGCCGATTAAATTGCAATGGTCTTTGTTGAAAAATCAGCCAAATCATGAGTTGTTGGAATACTACAAAAACGCGATTCGGCGGGAACATTTGCCGACAGTTTATACCGAAAATATTGAATTCATCCACGAAAATTCAGAAGCCAAAATGCTGGCTTACTACCGTTGGAGCGATGAGGGAACGCGAGCAGTAGTTGTCGCTAATTTTTCGGATACTTATCTATCTGGTAACAGCCTTCCTAAGTTTCCGGCTGCGGGAACTTGGCCCGAGTGGATGTATAACAAAATAGTAGAAGTTGGGGAAGAAGGGTTTGAGTTTGATTTGCCGGAATGGTCAGCGCAAGTATTTGTTTGAGAGCGGGAGAATTATGTCTCCAGGCAGATGATCGGCGTAGTTGTACAACAGTAAATTGTATTTAGGATGGGCGCACCAAACTCAACAAACCGGGTTTTTATACCTAGGTGGATGGCTGTAACGATACTTTTTTGTAAAAAAACTCGGTTTCTGCATCCAAGAGTGCGATCGTAATTCCTGGTATTGAGAATAACAATTACAGGGCGACTTGCCAACCGTGAATTAACACGTCAATTAACACAAACTTTGTCGGAGGACAAACTCTATGGGCTGGCTAAAAAGATTGTTTGGTTTAGAAAAACTTGAAAATCAAGAAACTGTTGACGCTCCTGCTTACCAAGCACCTGTAGCTCAAGCTCAAGCTCAAGCTCAACCTGCTGCGAGCGCTCAGACAATCCCGCCGGAACGCATGGGCTTGAATGGAGAATACGATCAAAGCGGCTTAGCTAAACGGGTGGCTCAGGCTTTCGATGCAAATCCAGATGTTGCGGATATTGAGACTGTTTATGTGGCTCAACTTGGCACTACGGTGGTTCTCAAAGGTACAGTTCCCAGTCAGGAAATTGTCAACAAGTTGGTGACAATTGCTAAAGGTGTTAAGGGTGCCACTGGGGTGGAAACTAATGAAGTTACTGTCGGCTAACACGACGGTTATTTTAACAGTTAGCAGTGAGCAGTTAATAGTTAACTTAACTGCTCACTGTTAACTGCTAACAGTCTTTTTTATCTATCATGGTTTCAATAAAAAATATGACAGGGGAAATCTTAGAACCTACTCGTGGGAAATTAGAACGGACTCTTTCGCAGGGAATTCAAGCGTTGTACCGCTCTCAACTCGGACACCCAACGAGTCAGGCGCTCTGCAATCTTTTGGATAACAAATTGATAATTGTTATCGAAAACGGGCTTACTCAACCCGAAAAACTGCTGGCTCAGAACGGTCAGCAAGATTTGGCTTTGCAGGTGCGGACACAATTAGAATCAGTTCTGGAACTGTCACTGAAAGATTTAATCAAAGAGGTTTTGGGCGTGGGAGTCACTGATTTGCTCCGCGACGCGACCTTGGAGACTGGCCGCACGGGAACGATCGCCATTTTGGAGTCTGCACCTAAAATTCGCGATTCTCCTTATCAATCTAAAACTAAACTAAAAACGCCTGACACTTGAGGTGCGGGCCGATAATTATTTCTAAATCCTTGATATTAAAAGGTTTGGAAAGGTATTCCACGCAGCCTGCTTGGAGTATCCGATCGCGGTCTTCTGCTTTTGCTAGTGCTGTGATAGCAACAATCGGAATATGTCTGATAGCGGGGTTTTGTTGAATGCGTTTTACTACTTCCATACCGTCTATATCCGGCAGGCAAATGTCGAGTACGATTAGGTCGGGGACTCGATCGACTGCTGCTGAAAGAGCTGCGTACCCGTCAACGGCTCCCATGCACTCGCAGCCGAATAAATCGAGTATTTGTGTCAGCAGCTCTAAGTTGTCCTGATTGTCGTCTACAGCCAACACTAAAGGACGCTTGTCAACCCTGGGTTGACCGCGATTTAAAGACGAGGATTCCAATTTATTGTTCCAATGAGGGTAGTTCATAAATGCCGCTCTAATTGCGATCAAAAAAGTTGTCCCCGAGGCATTCCTCAAGTGGCGTTCCGGCACTTGAAACAGATTGGCTCGTATTTGTAGCTCTCCGAGGGCCAGTTTCTGGTATAAGCCGATTGTACAATATAGCTGCAAGCAGCAGGCAAAACGACCGCCGTTGATTGAGCTCATCACATACTGCTTAATTCTACCTGTCCCAGCGCCAATTACCAACTTAGGCACTCTTGGTGCGTCAGCTTTGGTAAAAACACCCACTAAATACCGAAAATCTTACTAATAAAGCATCTTCGCTTAATAGCATTGAAGAGTGGCGACAGCTTTTAATGATACTAACAACATTAGACGTGGGTTCCCCTACATGGATCTACCTAAAGGAAGATTCTAACTGCAACTTAAATTTAATAACTTCCACCTGCTGAGAGATACTTGTTACTCGCGTTTAGACTTCAATGTTTTTAAGTAGTAATTATCGCAAGTTTAGCAAGTAAGCAAATCAGTTTTTACTTGGGTTTAAGCGGATATTAACCTAGGAGGTTTTAATGACAATTCCAATCAGAGACGACCTGACTTACATTTTGCTCAAAAAGATTGGCAGCGGCAACGGCAGGGGAGAGTCGGAAATTAGGAACGCAGCCGAAGAATATGTCGGTCACCAGGTGGCGGAAGCGGAATTGCTCGGTCATCTGGACTACCTCAATCAAAGAGAATTTATCAAGGCGGAGTTTAGTGGAGAACCTTACGGAGGAGCTGAGTTATTGCCGCCTTTAGTGGCATTTCAACAAGCTGAGTTAACAGAAAAAGGCCGCAAACTGTTACACAAAATGGAGACGAATCCTCCGACCTCGCTCCACCAAGAAGGATCCGCAGTTCCTATCGCTTCAAAGGATATGCCGTTTTTGGAAAAAGTGATGGTAAACGGTCACTTGGAGGATATTTTTGATGCGCGCGACATTACCGAAGTAGTGTACCGGATCATGCGCGATGTGATGACAACAGAAGCAATCGATCACGTGGAATCTGAATTGCACAAAGAAGTTTTGCCTACGGATGACAAAACCCTGCAACAAGAAATAGCAGACCTCTGGAAAGATACCAATCCGCTGGTGAGATTCCTCAGCCGGGTGCGTCAACCTTTGACCGGCGAGCCTGCACCTTTGGGGATCGATGGCAATTTGTTTGCACGAAGGGTGGAACTAGAAGGCGCACTTCCTTCAGGAGTAAAAGCGGAAACTGCGATCGCGGCTGTATTTTCGGCAACAAAGGATGAGCTGTCCGAGGAGCGAATTCAGGAAATAGCTGGCTTTTTGCCGGACAGAATTCGCGGAATTTGGGAGTCGGCTTAACGCCATATTTCCGAGTATAAATACTTACCAACCGGGTTGACGAACCAGTATTTTCCCTCCAGAGGGTACAATAGTGCTTGGTCAACCCGGTTTCTCTGTACCTTTTGTCCTGTAGCTCTGCAATGGTTTTGTAGTGAGGACTTGAGTCCTGATCAAACTCGATCGAACTTTCGTCCTCACTAATTGTCAGAGCGCTCTTTCCTTGCCTTGTAAGTGCGGTGAAAAACCCGGTTTATTACCGAAATTTGTCGAAAAAGCCGAAATATCCCCAGAAACCGAGTTTCTCGCTCCAGAGTTGGGTCAAGACCCTAGACAGAGCGAAAGTGTTGTAATGTATAATACAGGGCGAGTGAAGACTGTGGCTCGTAAAAATGCTGTCAACAGCTCGGGAGATCAAAAGGGATGGCCCGCACAAAAGTTAGACAAATGTCACGATCGACTTTAGAACAAGAGATTTTACTCAATCGAATTACCAATCGCATTCGCAACTCTTTAGAACTTCAAGAGATTTTGACGACAACTGCGCGAGAAATCCGCAGCTTTTTAGAGAGCGATCGAGTAAAAGTTTATCGCTTTGAGACCGACGGTAGCGGTGAGGTCATTGCTGAGTCCATCAACGGCGACAATTTGCCCTCTATGCTGGGCTTGCGCTTTCCAGCAGGCGACATTCCCCATAGTGCTCGGGAAATGTTTCTCAAAGCGCGGCAGCGAGTGATTGTAGATGTGGAATTGAAGCATCAAACAATTAATCGGTTAGATTGTCCCGAAACCGGCAAAACTTTAGCAGTTGAAGATATTACCTATCGTCCTGTAGACCCCTGTCACGCTGAATATCTGAAGGCTATGGGGGCACGTTCTTCTCTGACGGTGCCGATTTTGCATCACAATCACCTTTGGGGGCTGTTGGTGTCTCACCACAGCCAACCGAAAAGGTTTAGCGATCGAGAATTGAAAATGGTGCAGTTGCTTGTCGATCAACTTTCAATTGCGATCGCCCAATCTTTTCTACTCAGTCAAGCTAGACAGCAAGCGCGCGACGAAGCCGTTATCAACCAAATTACCAGTTTGCTGCATTCTCCTCTGGAACTCAACGAAATTCGGAAAGCACTTCTCGAACAAACAGTCAAGCATTTGCATGGTTCGGGAGGGCGACTCTACATTGCAGCCGAGTTTGGCGATATGCCGGCTTTGCTTTATACCTGTGGCCAGCAGCCCACGGACATCGACCTTGAACTCAGCCCGTTTTGGCAGCAGATCATGGGGTTTGACAACCAAGGCGATCGATCACAAACTGCTAATCATCCCAGCCACTTAGGTATTTTTGAAAATCTATATTCCCAGCATTATAGTTCAATTGACAGCAATGTTTCCAGTTTTCTCGTACCGCACTTGTACGCAATTTCCGATATTTCTAAAGAACCTCAACTTAAATCTGTATCTGCCAATTTAGTCGCAGCTTCCATTCGATCATTTTTGGCAGTACCGCTGCAATACCGCCAACAGTGCATCGGCTGTCTCACCGTTTTTCGCAGCCCTATACAAACCGAAATTTTGTGGGCGGGCCGTTGCAGTTCGGACGCCCGGAACGATCGTCCCCGACAATCCTTTGCAGCTTGGAAAGAAATCAAAACAGGCGAAGCTCAAAAGTGGACCAGCGAGGAACAGAAGCTAGCACAATCTTTAGGAACTCACCTGTACATGGCTGCAATGCAGAGGCGCGTCGAGGCGATGATTCGACATCAAGCTTCTCACGACCCATTAACTGGTTTACCTAATAGATTACTGTTTAATGAAAGGCTGTCTTTAGCTTTAGCTAGCGCTCACCAAAAGGGAGAAATGCTGGCGGTAATTTTTCTAGATTTGGACAGATTTAAAAATGTTAACGATACTCTCGGTCACCCAGTGGGCGATTTATTGCTGCAAAGTGTATCTCGGCGTTTGACTAACTGTTTGCGCGTGGGGGATTCGATGGCCCGTTGGGGCGGGGATGAATTTACTGTGCTGCTGTACAATATCAACACCCCTGAGGAAGCAACTAAGATTTGCCAGCTAATCATCCAGAGTTTAAGCACTCCTTTTGATTTTGATGGTCTGGAACTTTATATTAAGGCTAGCTTGGGAATTGCGTTGGCTCCTTATGACGGAGAAGATGCAGAAACTTTACTGAAAAATGCTGATGCTGCGATGTACAAAGCTAAACAGAAAGGTCGCAATAATTATCAGTTTTACACGCAGGCGATCGGCAGTAAAGTCTCCGAGGATCTTAACTTAGAAAATCATCTTTACAAAGCTCTAAAACAATCTGAGTTTGTGCTGTACTATCAACCACAAATAAACTTAAATACTGGCAAAATAGTGGGCATGGAAGCTCTGATTCGCTGGCAGCATCCCGAACGCGGTTTGATTTCTCCCGATCGATTTATTCCCTTAGCTGAGGAAACAGGATTAATCTGCCAAATTGACGAATGGGTGATGCGGACTGCTTGCTTGCAAAATCGAGCGTGGCAGTTACTGGGATTGCCGCCGATGCGGATAGCGGTGAATTTATCAGCCCGCCAGTTTCTGCAACCTCACACGGTACAAACCATCGCTGAAATTTTATCAGAAACCAAGTTAAATCCCGAGTATTTAGAAATAGAAATTACCGAGAGCATTGCCATGACAGATGTGAGCTTTACGGTGTCGGTATTGCAGCAGTTGCAGGATATGGGAATTCACATTTCTCTGGACGATTTTGGCACAGGTTATTCTTCGCTGTGGTCTCTGAAAAACTTTCCCCTCAATAATTTAAAAATAGACAAATCTTTCGTGGCTGATTTGGTGAACGGCAGCAGCGGTGCTACTATTGTGAAACTGGCGATCGCCTTGGGACAAGGTCTGAATTTACAGGTGATTGCTGAGGGAGTGGAAACAGCAGAACAGTTGGCCTTTTTGCAGTCGCATCAGTGTGATATGGGTCAGGGTTACTTCTTTAGCAAACCAATACCGGCGGCGGCTATAACCCAATTGTGCTTAGAAAATCAATCGGGGGAAATAAGGAGTTTAAATTAACAATCGGGAAGTGGAACACAAAAGAGTTTGTGTTTTGAGTTGTGAATGGGATCAGAGCCTGTCAAATAACCATTATAGGTCAATACGGTTCAGTTAAGCTCGATCCCCCTAGCCCCCCTTAAAAAGAGGGGGAAAAGAACTTACTCAAAGTCAACCCCTACTCCCCTTCTTAAGGGGAATGCGAGGGGGATCTCCGAGGAATAAATAGTTTTAACCCAAGCGTATTGCCTTATAAGTTTGTAGTCAGGAAATCCGTTCTCGGACTTTGGGGGAATTAAGAAAAAACTTAAGTCCTTACTACCAACATTTTTTTCTGGTTGGTAGTAAGAACTTCAGCCCTGATATTTTTGAATGGGGAATCAGTGCTTTGGAGGTCTGATAACTTACTGCCAAACAAACACTTTCGCTTCGTATTCCGGCAAGTCAATCATAATATTATGATCGCCAGATTCAATATCATAATTCCCTGTCCATTCGTGCCAAGTTCCGTTTGCTGGGAAGTGGGGCACGCTGTAACCTGCTAGATAATTTTCCGACATATTCGCCACTACTACAACTCTCGAACCTTCATCGTTCCAGCGAGTATAAGCAAAAACTTTTGAGTCGGGGTCTTCGTGGAAAAACTCGATGTTTTCTGTGTACAGTGCTTGGTTATTTTTACGCAGGTGAATTAAGCCTTTGTAGTATTCCCACAAACCTTTATTCAGGTCATTTCCTAGCAGCGTCCAGTCAATTTTAGCTTGCTCAATTGTTTTGCCTTTGTATTCGCCAAATTCTTCGCCCATCCAAATCAGCGGCACGCCAACTGCTGTCATTAACAACACGGTTCCCAACTTCGCCCGCTTGAAGGCGGCTTCATCCAAAATTCCGCGATCGCCCAATTCGGCAAAAACGCGATGGTGGTCGTGATTACTCAAATAATTGACTACATTCGTAGAACCCAAGAAACCTTGCCGCTTGCAGTCGATTACTTCTTTGAGACGTTCTAAATCAAAATTGTCCCCGCAGAGTTGTGGAATTATGGAGTGATAGAAACTGTCGTGCCAGCAGCCGTCCATCGGCCCGTCTAGATTGGTGATGCTGGGATTTTCGGGAATGTATTCGGCAACGGTATAAAACGGTTTGGGGCCGGCGACATTTTTGGCTTCTTGAACTATCCAGTGCATGAAATCGTAGTTAGCAATTTGTCGCGCCGCGTCGAAACGAATGCCGTCGAGATGATATTCTTGAACCCAATAGCGGACTGTATCGCCAGCAAATCTGCGCGCCGGGAAAGTTCCTAAGTTTTCGTCGTAAAATTCGTAGTTAAATTCCGGGCCCCAATTGTTGTCTGGATCGCGGGGTTCGTGGTGATACCAATAATCGTGATCGATTTGAGTCAGGGGGCCCGATGATTCCGAGTGGTTGTAAATCCCGTCGATGATGACGCGAATGCCGCGGCCGTGACACTCGTCTATCAGGTTTTTGAGTTCTTCTGTGGTTCCGTAGCTGGACTCGGCAGCGAAGAAGTAGCGGGGGTTGTAGCCCCAACTGTAGTCGCCTGGGTATTCTTTGAGGGGCATGAGTTCGATCGCGTTGATGCCGAGTTCGACTAGGTAATCGAGTTTTTCGACGACATGCTTGTACTTGCCGCGGGCGAGGGGGTCTGCTTCGCCACCGGAAAAGTCAGCAACGTGCATTTCATAAATCACTAATTCCCGATCGGCCGGTAGCGGTTTGTCATCGTGTTTCCAGACGTAGGTATCGACAATGCGATCGCCGTCTTTGATCCGAACAAGGCCGTTTTGAGTAGGATCGTCGATGTCAGTCGCGTAGGGATCGACCACATCTACCCACTGATCTGCTTCCAGAAACCAGCTTTTCGACTGAACGCGAAATTTGTATTGATAAACGCCATCCTCCAACTCAAATCGGGTGCGGAAATAACCCTCTTCGTCCTTTTCCATCGGAATCTCTTCCCAATTAGAAAAAGAGCCAATCAAAGCAGCTCCTTTATTGTAGGGAGCAAATAACTTAAATTCAATTGGAGCGGCCATAATACCTCTTTCTAAAATATTTTAGTAGCAGTTGATACTTTTAATTTCGCAAATTTAAGCGAACTCAGGCATCATTCTGCGGGTATAATTTCTTTAAGGCTTAACTATTCCTAAAAGTATGATAATCTTGCTTCTACTGCGCTTTTTATGAATTGATCTCGCGTAATATTGGCAGTGCGAGCGAAATTTATCTAACTTGCGATCGCTCAACAATAAGTATTAGTAATATGAAATTTTTTAAGCATCTATCTTAAGGTAGATTTAATTCTAAAATGTTTTTTTTAATATCTGCACTGGGATAGATGTGTAGTGAAACTATGCTATTATTCTAACAATAAACAATTCGTCGGCTGGTGCTGATGGCGCACCCTATTTTTTCGCCAACAATTAGTCAATTGGTGCTGATGGCGCACCTACTTTTTCGGTGGTAAGGTGCGCCATCAGCACCCTACTTTTAACTTGGTTTTGCCAGATGATAAGGCTTCATCCAACCAAGCCAGAACGCAGGGCGAGAACGGCTGCCTGAGTGCGGTCATCAGCGCACAACTTGTTCAAAATATTGCGGACGTGAGTCTTGACTGTACCGACAGTAATGTACAGCTTTTCGGCGATTGCAGCATTGCTGTAACCCTGCACGATCAGTTCCAAAACCTCTAATTCCCGCTCGGTTAAAGGGTAAGTCTCAATGATGTGACTGAACTCAGGTTCGGCAGCCTTAATTGTGACTCTTTTGCCCTCAGCCTTCGGTTCTTCCGGCGCGGACTCCTGAGTGCGAGCTTGTTTCAGGACGATGCGGGCGATCGCCGGATCGATCCAAGAGTTACCTTCGTGAGTTACTTTTACTACATCCAACAACTGATCGAAGCTGATATCTTTCATGCAGTAAGAGTCAGCTCCGGCGGCAAAAGCTGCCAGAACTTCTTCTTCATTGTCCTGAAAAGTCAGAATCAAAATTTTTGTATCGGGATCGGACTCCGCTACCGATTTTTTGAACTTTTGTGTAAGTTCAATGCCATCAAAATCCGGCAAGCCAATGTCTACAATTGCCACGTCAGGTTTTGAAGACTGAAGCAGTTTCAATCCCTCTGTAGCGTTAGCTGCATCGCCGACAACTTCTATAGTGTCACGCTGTTGTAAAGCTGTGCGGATGCCGACTCTTGTCAGGTCATGGTCTTCTATCAAAGCAACGCGAATTTTACTCATCTTTCTTCCAATAGTCCGCTAAACATTTAAAATATCGTCAACTGACCCAGCCAAACTGAGTAAATTTGAGAATGTGTCCCGATTTATGGTTTGACAGGCCGCACATCATTTTCAAGCATACTCATGCAGCCGCCAAGAAAGCAAGTTAATTTTTAAGTTCTTTGGCGGCGATGCCTGCACGACCCTTCATCGGGACAGGTAAGCTCTCAATGTTTCAACAGTTTAACTGAATTATCTCATTGTCCGCCCCTTGATAGAGGTAAAGATACCACTACCCGGATAAGTTTAAAGTATAAAAAATTTTGAGGCACTTGGGCCGTCAAAATAAATAAAGCTAGCAGTACGAGTCTTTAGCCGGTGTTAGGGCTCAAGTTCTATGGTTATTTATAAAACCTGTTATGACTCACTATCACGGCAAGAACTCTTTTCCCTCAGAGTTTTCCGACGGGGAAATATTACACAAAGTATCTGAAATAACATCCCCCCAACAGCAAGTTTGCGACCGCGAAACTCAGGACGATCGCCTGTGGGAGGCAACTCCTCACATAATTTGGAAAGCATATGCCGATGGCTGGGTGACTTATTTAGGTCAGTGCTGGGAGGAATATACGGGGGTACCAGCAGCAGCAGCTTTGGGTTTCGGCTATCTGGCGCAGATCCACCCAGAAGACCGTCCTCGTCTGTTGGCGAAGTCGCGCATTGGTGAGTTCCCGCCGCCAAGTTACGAAATTATATTTCGTCTGCGGACGCGACAGGGCACTTACCGCTGGAATCTGGCCAGAGCAACGCCCGCTAATCCAGAGAGTCAGGAAGTTTTAGAATGGGTGGGAACCTACACAGATATGGACGCGGTGCAACAAACTCAAGTGGATCCCCAAGCAGGATCAGAATTTTTGCCCCCTCAAGCGCGCTCGGAAGCCAACTTCAAAGCAGAAAAGTTGTGCGAAGCCGGGACGCTAAGGGACGGGGGGCGGGATTTGCACGCGATTGATCGGTTTACAAATCTGTTGAGCCAGCGCGCGGGTAACTTGGGTCAGTTGTTGCAAGCCATCGCGGACGCGACTGTAGAGGCGATCGCAGGAGCGGAATTTTGCCTAGTTGCTCTCCTGGAGTCCGATTGCAGCGGCCTCAAACTCAGCGCTGTCGGGGGCACGGAAAACTTTGGTGGGGGCAAAACCCCGCACGTGCAAAACAAGCTGCTGTGGAAAGCATTTGCGACGGGAGAGTCTGTACTGTGCCGGTCGGAGTCTAGCGACGGCTTGCTGCCGGCGGCGGCTTGTGCAGCGGCGATCGATTCGGGGCCAAGCGGGCGTTTGGGTGTGTTAGCCATCGGCAACGGGAAAGACAGCACGGCGATTGACCGGCATACTCAGCAACTGCTGGCGGTGATGGGAAAACAAGCTGCGATCGCAATTAACAACGCGCTGGCGATCGAAAAATTAAAAAAGCAGGAACAGCTTTTAGACTTGCAAAACGAGCTGCTAATTCGCCAGCAGGAAGAACTGGAAAATCAGGGCCGACGCCTTCAACAGCAAAAATTGCAACTGCTAGAAGCAGCCAAGTTAAAATCGCAATTTTTGGGCATCATGTCCCACGAATTGCGAACTCCCATGAATTCGATTATCGGCTTTTCCCAATTGCTGCTGCGCCAGCACAAACAACTGCTCAGTACCCAGCAAAAAGAGATGGTGGGGCGCATTTTACATAACGGCAAAAACCTGCTAGTGCTGATTAACGATATCCTCGACCTCTCCAAAATCGAGAGTGGTCACCTAGAATTACAAATTGAAGAATTTGATTTAGCGCATTTAGTAATGGATGTCGCCCTGGAATTCAGAAATCAAGCCACCGAAAAGAATGTGGTAATGTCCGTCAGCGTGTGCTTGCAGGATCAGTTGATAGTTAATGACAAGTTGCGCCTGCGGCAAGTTTTGGTCAATCTCGTTTCCAACGCGGTTAAATTCACGCCTGGGGGCAGCATTGGCATTGAGGTGCGGGAATTAAATAGCGATCGGCTAATTATCAGTGTTCAGGATACAGGAATCGGCATCTATGAAACCGATCTTCCCCACATTTTCGACAAATTCCACCAAGCCGACCAAACCACAACCCGTCACTATTCAGGCACCGGTTTAGGACTAGCTATTTGTGCCTCTTTAGTAAAGATGATCCACGGCACAATTACTGCCGAAAGTCAACCCCAAAAAGGTTCGACATTTCGGATGGAATTCCCGCGAAAAATTTACCCTAAAAAACTCACTTGCTGAGTGAAAACATTATATAGAACCCATTTGACATCTAAGAAGAGGGTGCAAGCCTTTTAAGCATCAGTCGAATAAAACAAAGGTTGAGCTTGGCAGTCGCATTATCCAAAGTTCTCTCAAAGTTCTTGACTAAAATTTTGCATCTTTCCACCCAAGCATTTGACCGTTCTCTTCCCCACCTGGCTCTAACCAGTACAAATCCGGATTTTCTTTGTACTTTTTTGTCTGGTTTTGATGGTTTGTTCGAGAGTTCAAACTTGATTTTCGTCATGATTTGTGGATAAATCTTTTTTAATTCTTCTGTGAGATGTTCAGGGTGATAGCCGTGATCAAGTAAAATCGTAATCTTGGGAATATTTACAGGTTTAGACTTGAAATAATCGATGTTTTTACTCAACATCTCCATCTAACCAGCATCATCTCATACGCTAGCTTTAGTTCCGTGGGTAAAGAAGGGAAACCCAAGCCTATCAACCGCTAAGTGTCTTTTAATACCATTTATAGATTTGTAGAAACACAAACATGAATGATTCAATATTGGCATTACAAGTATTTTTAACTGAAGAGTGAGTTTATCATGATCAAAGTCGTCCATTTGGCTTTTTTTTGACCACGAATTTCTTGATGGTACCCGCCACGTGATTTATCCGTGGAATCAATCCCAAATCGAAAATCGAAAATCCTCAAGCCCCCGCATTTATCCGTGGGGTCAATCTAAAATCTAAAATCTAAAATCTAAAATCGATTGACCTGCTCACGCACTTGCGAATGTAATACTCTCATCAGCTCTTCTATCACTCACGGAGACCGCCACTGCTTGTAATGCCTATATAAGGTTGAGTACGGGGGCAAGTCACGCAGGTAAGTCTTGCCAATTGCAGCCATTCTTTAATTGATAAAAGATTCCATCCAAGATTTCTCTCTTTGTCCAGTTGGATGGTAAGCGTCTGCTTCTTCGTAGGCAATAGCTAATGTAGTATGGGTTCAATTAATTCCCATTCTGACTCCGTTAGGCTGCTACAGTAAGGCATGGCTGATGGTTTGTGCTTTTATGGTGACGTTAGCACAAGACCGTAAAAGATGATGTCAAATAGACTCTATACTCAAACAAAAGCTGATCAAAACCTACTGGAGCATAATTCAGATAAGTCAATGCGTATTCTCTGGAATTACCTCAAGCCCTATCAATGGCTTGCCGTTCTATCGTTATTACTAGCCGGTATCAGCCAGGTTCTAGCACTGGTAGACCCGATTATTTTTGGGAAAATCATTGACGATTACGCCACCCAACGGGGAACCAAAACAGATGCAGAGCTAGTCTCTGGGGTGCTGGTGCTATTAGCGATCGCAGTCGCAGTTGCAGTATTATCACGACTCACCAAAGCTATACAAGAATACATGACCAGGCTGGTAGTGCAAAAATTTGGCACGCAGATATTTAACGACGGGTTACGACAAACACTAAGGCTTACCTATCAGGAATTTGAAAACCAGCAAAGCGGTGAAACGCTAGCCCTTTTGTTAAAGGTTCGCAGTGACACAGAACGCTTTATCAATACTCCGGACAGTTTTTAAGCAGCCAAAGTACCATAAGACAAGACTGAAGAAAGATTAGGATGGTTTAAAATC
>NZ_JAUBSA010000031.1:0-69892 GCF_036702115.1 Microcoleus sp. LAD1_D5
TATTGACAGGATGTTCCTTTATATCTTGCCCTTTTTGTCAAGTACAATTTATACCAAATTAGATGAGCTTACCCTGCCCATTGAACGTCCAGACCACGCAGAGGCGATCGCCGAAATGGCGCTGGATATGCTAGCAGCAATTAAGGAATTAAATGTGAAGCTAGACGCGAAATTTGATCTCCGCATCGGGATTAATAGCGGGCCGGTGGTAGCGGGGGTAATCGGCACTAAAAAATTCATTTACGATTTGTGGGGAAATGCCGTGAATACAGCCAGCCGCATGGAATCTCACGGCATACCAGGTCGCATTCAAGTCAGCCACTATACTTATGAGTTGCTGCAGGATAAATATGAATTTGAAGATCGTGGCGAGATCGAGATTAAAGGTAAAGGGGAAATGCAAACTTATTTCCTGATGGGCCCAAAAACAGCAAGCGATCTCAAAATTGCAGAGTAAATAAAACTAAGACTTGAAAGTACCTAATTGTTGAGGGAAATTCCCGAGGCTGCGATCGATCGCCTCGCAGGCGCGATCGCCCTGTGGCAGAACGGCTGCTGCAGATCAACCAAATAAGATTATGCTATAGACAGAGATATCGGAGCAATCCTAGGCGCGGTACTCGACGTTATATAAATACTAAGTTGAAGTCGTCGGAGCCTTTAATAATGGTTCAATTTCATATTCAAACAGATAGCGATATTCCAGCATCCACCCAACTATTCAATCAAATCAGGTTTGCGATCGCCTCGCGACAGTTTCCGCCCGGACACCGCTTGCCCAGCACCAGACAGCTAGCCATGCAGACAGGTTTGCACCGCAACACCATCAGCAAAGTATACCGCCAGCTCGAAAATACCGGACTCGTAGAAGCCCAAGCAGGATCGGGCATTTACGTCCGCGCTCAAGGCCACGAAGGCGGCAGCAAACTCAAATCCCCGATCCTCGAAGAATATCCCCTTGCCAACAAAATAGTGCAAGAAAGTATGGATCAACTGCTGGGACAAGGCTGTACGCTCAACCAAGCGAGGGAATTATTTTTGGCCGAAATTGACTGGCGGCTCAGGTGCAGCGCCCGCGTGGTCGTCACAGCCCCCACAGAAGACATCGGCGTGGGTGAGCTGATGGCGAAAGAACTCGAACAAGCTCTTCGCATTCCCATACAGTTGGTGCCGATGGAAGAGTTAGGTACTTTTCTGGATCAAATCTCTTCGGGAACTGTGATTACCAGCCGGTATTTTATCGGAGAAGCAGAATCGATTTCGGCACCGCGTTCGGTGCGAGTCATTCCTGTAGACATCTACGACTATGTTCAGGAGATACAGTTAGTGGGGGGTTTGCCGAAAGACAGTTATTTGGGCTTAGTCAGCCTGAGCCCGGGTATGCTGCGATCGACCGAAGTCATCATCCACAGCATCCGGGGAGAGGATTTGCTGGTGATGACGGCATTGCTGTCAGACGCCTACAAGATTAACTCGATCGTGCGATCGGCCAGAACAATTTTTTGCGACCAACCGAGTTTTGCTACAGTAAAAGCTGCCATCAATGCGGCTAGAGAAGATATTATTCGTCCCCCGCAACTGATATGCTCCGAAAATTACATCGGCTCTAAGTCGATTAATTTGCTCAAGCGCGAGTTGGGCTTGGGGTAAGTCAGTTGACAGTTGACAGTTGACAGTTGACGGTTGACGGTTGACCGTTTGCAGTTGATAGTTGTTGTTCTAATTTCCAATAACCAATTCTAAATTCTCGATTACCAATTACCAATTATCCATGACAATTGAAATCCAACCTTCAATTAATGTTAAAACCGCGATCGAGAGCCGCCGGGCCGCCCGCAGCTTCAAACCCGATGTCATTCCCCCAGCAATATTGGCAGAGATTTTGCGGTTGGGAGTGCGATCGCCTTCCGGTTACAACTTGCAGCCTTGGCGGTTTATCGTACTTCAAGACCCAGCCAGCAAGGAAAAATTAAAAGCTTGCGCTTTCGATCAGCGCCAAGTAGTAGAAGCCCCAACAGTATTAATCTGCTGCGGCGATCGGCGCGCCACCCAACCCGAAAACACCGAAGCCGTCATCGAATTGGGCAAAACCGCAGGCGGAATGAATGACAATTTAGCCGGTTATATGCGGCAAGCAATCCCGCAATTGTTCGAGAACCGCCCGTGCTTCGAGTCCCTAGAAACTTGGACAAACAGGCATACAATGCTCGCAGTAGCTCACTTAATGATTGCAGCTCAAAGCTTTGGAGTAGATAGTTGTCCGATGGAAGGTTTTGTGGCGGCTTCGGTGAAAGAAGCCTTTCAAATTCCCGCAGAAGTAGATGTTTGCTGTTTGCTGCCGCTTGGTTATGCAGCAGAACCTTTCAAACAATACGGCGGACGTTTTGACGTGACTCAAGTGTATTACAGCGAAAGTTATGGACAGACCTTGCAAGTTGAGATTTGAGAGTTAAGATTGTTTGGAAAATTGAATTTTAAGAGTTAAGATTGGGAATGAATCGGGGCCCAAGTTCAAACAAATCAAAAATCCCGACTCTTCTGCAATCTAAAATCTAAAATCCAATAATCTAAAACCGAAAGTGGTGATATCAGACAGAGGAAAAGTATGACAGTAGCAGCGCGACAAAGCAACGCACAAATTCTCGAAGTTGAATTGCAGAAGCACTTGCAAGCAGCCGGATTTAAAAATTTACCGCTTTATATCAGTTGCGATTTTCGAGATGACTCTTTAACGGTTGTAGGAGAACACCCGCGCAGTTTAGTTCTCAAAGCTAAACCGACTTTTGCGGTGCTAGAAGCAGCAATTATCGAAATAGAACCAGAATCTATTCAACAGATTGGACTTTGCCTAAAAATTACCGGGCAAAAACAGCCTTATGCTTTCCATTCTTTTACGATGCACCAGCCTGTTTTGTCAAGACCAAAAACAGTGCAGTTGTTCAAAAAAACAGAGAATATCCCCGCAGAAGAAACCGGGATAGTCTTAACAGAAAATGTGGCCCAGGCGGCGGATGTAGAGGAGGAGATACCGTTAGAAACGGATGGGAAAGATGCGTGGGATGAAGAATATTTCCCCAATTTGTCTGAGAGTTCCAGCAATTCCGATCCGATCGCCTTTAAGGTAGCTGCAATCCCGGCAGATATTGCAGACAATCCCTTCAATCCGCTGGATATGGAAGCGGTAACAGTTGCCCAAAAACCCAAGCATTCACCGTTTGCGATGCTGGCTGCAGCAGGAATCATCAGTGTTGCCGCGCTAGTTTTGGCAGGCGCTTATTATATGCTGAGCCGGCCCTGCGTCATCGGAGGATGTAGTGCTTTAGCTAATGCCAAACAGTTGAGCGAGAATTCGACGAAGACGCTGAAAACGTCAAAAGTTGCCAACAGCCCCCAAGAAGGGCAGCGACAGTTAAAACAGGCGATCGCCCTTTTAGAACCGATTCCCTCCTGGTCAATTCATCGCGGTGAAGCTCAAAGCGCTTTGGAAAGCTACCGTTCGCAAAATCAGAATTTAAACTCTGCGATCGATGCAGCGCGCCTCGCACAGTCAGCAGCCCAGAAAACCCAAAATCCGCCTTATTCTGCTGAGAACGGGCAGGAAGCGCAAGCTCTGTGGCAAAGTGCGATCGCCGAACTCGGAGAAATCCCCACAGACAGCCCAGTTTATCCGTTTGCTCAGAGAAAGACAAAAGAATACGGGAAGAATTTAGCAACTGGAAATCGGCAGTTAAGCACAGAGAAAAAAGCCGAAAAAACGCTGCTCGCCGCCAAAAGTACAGCTCAAATAGCAGAAGCTCGCGAAGCAGTAGCTCAGACAGCCGAGACTTGGGCTCAAGTGCAAGCAGGTTGGGAAGAATCCCTCGACATCCTATCAGAAATTCCCACGAGCACGACATCTTACCAACAAGCTAAACTGCTAGTTCCCAAATACGAAACCAAACTTTCACAAGCACGCGAGCGCAAAAGTGTCGAAGGAATTTCCGAAAATGCGTATACTCAAGCTGTGACTTTAGCAGCGGAAGCTCAAATTTTTGAGGGCAAAAACGCCTGGTTTAAAGCATCTGAATCCTGGCGAAGAGCTTTGAGTTACGCGGAGCAAGTGCCGGCGGCAACTTCCTATTCCCAGAAAGCCCAACCGCTGCTCGCTTCCTACAAAACTTCATTGCAGCAAGCAGAAGTAAAGTTGCAGGAAGAAAGGAACCTGCAAAAAGCCCGCACCGATTTAGATAAAACTTGCAAAGGCAACCCCAAGATTTGCGACTATACTGTTAGCAAAGGTTTGATTGCCGTGCAGATGACTCCAGGTTACGTGCAGAAATTGCAACAAACTTTCATCCAAGCAAACAACAACAATGCTGTGAAGAATCGCCAAGCTGTAGAACAGCACGTTCAAACATTGCAAAAAGCTTTGGAGGCGATCGCCGAAAACGCCAAAATCCCGATGCAGGTGTACGATGGCGAAGGCAAGCGGATTGGGAGTCACGAACCGAAGTAGTTGTAGTTGTAGGGTGCGTGAGGGCGAAAAATCTGTCAGAACGATCGCAATATTTACACTCACGCATCGCCAGCAATTTTATCCGCAGTCAATCCAGCTTGAAAAACTTGTTGCGCCGTCAAATTCAACTCTGGAAAAGTTGGCGACTCAATCCTATCATCTCCCCGAAACTGACTAACTTCATACTCACCATCAACCAACCGATAAATCGAG
The DNA here is from genome assembly GCF_036702115.1 of Microcoleus sp. LAD1_D5. Taxonomy (NCBI): domain Bacteria; kingdom Bacillati; phylum Cyanobacteriota; class Cyanophyceae; order Oscillatoriales; family Microcoleaceae; genus Microcoleus; species Microcoleus sp. LAD1_D5. The sequence continues at coordinate 4,709 of NZ_JAUBSA010000031.1, forward strand.
ATCGTCGGTTGTTTAGGATTGCCAATAAACCTGCGGCCACCCAAACCGAGATAATCCACAATCCAGTATTCAGGAATCCCGATTAGTTCGTATTCGCCCACCTTCCTGATGTAGTCATTTTGCCAATTCGTGCTAACTACTTCAATAACCAGCGGAATTGATGCGCCTTGACTCACTGTTGAGCATTTTTGCCACAGAGGTTCTGATCCTAAATTTGGGCGATTTAAGATCAGAATATCGGGCGAATAGGCTGATTCGTTTTCCGGCGGCTTAACTAATGCTTGTTTTGGGATTAGGTACGGAAGGTTTAGCCTGACAAATTCAAGAGTTAATTTCGAGGCTAAGAAACCGATAACTTCTTCATGTTTTCCCGGTGGCTGAGCGATTTCAATAATCCCTCCGTTGTGCAGTTCGTAACGTCGGTTTTCTGGTTTCCATTCGACAAATTTTTCAAAGGTTACTGGTTGATTTGGAGTTGGAATCATGGCTATTTATCCTTGATGACCAGGGCGGGCTCTTCGGCCCACCCCACAAGAAAACTCACTCTTTGTGGAACAGGGATCTTGCCTGTTCATAAAAATAGTGCAAAATGTAAGTTATTACCTACATGATATTAGCAATTACCAATTACCAATTCCACATTATTACCATTTGATCAATTGTGCATCTTGATTGAAAAACTTCCGGGACAATCCCTCAGTCAAAAGCAGAGTTGCGATTACAGTTGCCAGCGCTAACACAAACATAATCAAAATCTGGTAAGATGCTGCATCGAGAGGATTGACACCGCTCAGCATTTGACCTGTCATCATTCCGGGTAAAGTCACGATTCCTACCACCGTCATTGTATTTAAAAGCGGGATTAATCCAGCTTTGATGGCATCTTTGCGGTACTGCTTTACTGCTTGCTGCGGCGTCGAACCTAAACTTAAATGGGTTTCTATTTCTAACTGGCTGCTATTAACTGTACTCACAAGTCTTTCGCCCGCGATCGCCCCGGAGTTCATGGCATTACCCAAAATCATACCCGCTAAAGGAATCAGGTATTGCGGTTCGTACCAAGGGTCAGGTTGCAAAATTAGCAAGTTTGTATAAGCGAGAGTCAAGGCCGTACTGATAAAAATTGAACCCCAAACTAAGGGCAGTAAGTTCTTGATTTTTTTGCTGATGCGGTTACTGGCAACCATGCTAGCTGTTGTCAGCATGATCGCTAAAACTGCTAAAACCAGCCAAGGATTTTTCCCCTCGGGATCAAATATGACTGCGAGCACGTATCCGACTAAGATTAGCTGGATCAGGGTGCGCCCGGAGGCGATCGCGATCGCCCCCTCCAATCCCAATCCCTGCCACGCCGAAAGCCCGATCGCGATCGCCACCATCCCCAAAGCCCAACCCAAATCTGTAAAATCTAGCTCAATTAACACCGGGCCACCCTTTCGATAACGTGATTGTTTGCCTGTCCAAATATAAGATATTGCAATAAAGGTTTCTGGAAAACAGTTTTGCTGCAAGAATTTGCTTTGATAATGCTTGAAATTTATGGTGTGAAGAGTGAATAATGTTCCCCCCCTCGATTTAACCCGCCAATACGCGCAGATTGGCGACGAGATAACCGCTGCGGTGCAAAAAGTTCTTGCCTCTGGCGGCTACGTAGGCGGCCCCGCCGTGAAGAGTTTTGAACGAGAGTTCGCCGACTACACTGGAGTTTCCGAGTGCGTTGGCTGCAACTCCGGCACCGATGCCCTGATTTTGGCCTTGCGAGCTCTCAACATTGGCCCCGGCGATGAAGTGATTACCACTCCTTTTACCTTTTTTGCTTCGGCTGAGACAATTAGCGCCGTCGGCGCCACTCCAGTATTTGTGGATATTGACAGCGAGACTTTTAATCTGGATGTCGAGCTCCTCGAAGCGGCAATTACCGACAAAACCAAGGCAATTATGCCAGTGCACATCTTCGGCCAACCGGTAGACATGACTCGGTTGATGGAAATTGCGACTCGACACAATTTAGCCGTAATTGAAGATTGCGCCCAGTCTGTCGGGGCCGAGTGGCAGTCTCGAAAAGTCGGCAGCATTGGCCATGTCGGCTGCTTCAGTTTTTATCCAACCAAAAATTTAGGCGCTTGCGGTGACGGTGGCGCGGTGACGACAAATGATCCAGCCCTCGCAGCTTCGATGCGAGTGCTCAAAGAACATGGACAGTCTTCTAGATATTTCTACGAAGAAATCGGCTACAACAGCCGTTTAGATGCCCTGCAAGCGGTGATTCTCAGCATTAAATTGCGGTATCTCGACAGTTGGAACGCGCAGCGGCGGGAGAAAGCGGCACTTTACAGCGAATTTCTCTCCCGCGTGCCCGGAGTTGCCGTCCCCAAAGAATTGCCGGAAGCAAAAGGAGTTTGGAATCAATACACGATCCGGCTGACAAGTCCCGAAGACGCGCAAAATCCCTCTGGCGATTTTCGAGATTGGATGCGGGCTCAGTTGCAGGAATGCGGCATCGGTTCGATGGTTTACTATCCGTTACCTTTGCACCTGCAACCTGTTTACAAATCTTTGGGCTATATTGTCGGTCAGTTGCCACAGGCTGAGCAAGTTTGTCGCGAAGTCTTGTCTTTGCCGATGTTCCCGGAACTGTCGAGGGATCAACAAGAGCGGACGATTTATGGTCTGAAAGATTGCTTGGCAAAGGCCGATCGCATCCGGTAGCTTTGGCGCGATGGCATCAGCGAGGGAAAAGCAGGAGGAGAAAAGAATTGCAGGGTTGCAGTGCTGTAAAAATATGCACCGGTCAGGGAGAGCCGTTAAGTATTTTGACCGATCACTTGTACTTTTATGTACTATATTTAATGAAAAGAAACAAATTTAGGCTAGCAATCCGCATCGAACGGGTGCATTTTCCGCTCGCCTAAAACTTGCGATCGGTCAATGATGAAGAAGGAAGAAGGAAGAGGGAAGAAGCCCGATGGAAGTCGGAAGAAGGAAGAAGGAAAAATAAAGAATGTTTGAATTTTCGACTTCCCATCCCCGATGCCCGATGCCCGATGCCCGATGGCCGATGCCCAATTCTCAATTTAACCTGTAATTTTCAGAAGATAAGAGGAAAATAAACGAGTGCCTCAGTATCAATTCACTCAGGCTAGACGCTACGATCCACAAGCGATCGCTCAGTATTACCGCAACCGTCCTTGGAAAGCAATTTGGCGCGCAATTACCGTTATTTGGTCTTTTGCGGGCTTCGTGCTGGGGATGCTGTGGGACAGTTGGCAGCACGAAGTCGCAGTACACCAGCCAGAACGAGCCACCCACCTGCGACAAATACTCACTCGCTTGGGCCCCACTTTCATTAAAGTCGGCCAAGCCCTTTCTACCAGACCGGATTTGATCCGCAAAGACTTTCTCGAAGAATTGATCAAACTTCAGGATCAATTGCCGCCGTTTGACTCAGTGCGCGCTTTCGAGATTATTGAAGCGGAACTCGATCGCAAAATTAGCGAAACCTACAGCGAAATCTCCCCCGAACCTGTCGCCGCGGCAAGTCTGGGTCAAGTCTACCGAGCTCGCCTCCTCACCGGGGAAGCAGTAGCAGTCAAGGTTCAGCGACCGAATTTGCTGCCAGTCTTGAGCCTCGATCTTTATTTAATGCGCTGGGCGGCTGGATGGTTGGGCCCCTTGTTGCCGCTGAATCTCGGTCACGACCTTTGTTTAATAGTCGATGAATTCGGTATCAAATTGTTCGAGGAAATTGATTATATCAATGAAGGCCGCAACGCCGAGAAATTTGCTACAAATTTTGCCGACGACCCGACGGTAAAAGTTCCGAGTATTTACTGGCGTTATACTTCAAAATGCGTTCTCACTCTCGAATGGATTGAGGGCATCAAGCTGACAGATATAGAACGTGTTAAAGCCGCAGGTTTGGATACCGATAGTTTAATTGAAGTCGGAGTCCGCAGCGGTTTGCGACAGTTGCTGGAACACGGATTTTTTCACGCTGACCCCCATCCGGGAAATCTGTTTGCCTTAGCGGACGGCCGCATGGCTTACATTGATTTTGGGATGATGGATCAGATGGAAGAAACAACTAAAGAAACTTTGGTTGATTCTGTCGTTCACTTGATCAACAAAGATTACTTAGAGTTAGCTAAGGATTTTGTCAAACTTGGCTTTTTGACTCCAGATACAGATATTATGCCGATCGTTCCGGCGTTGGAATCTGTACTAGGCGATATCGTCGGCGAAAAGGTGTCAGATTTTAACTTCAAGACGGTTACAGACCAGTTTTCGGAGTTGATGTACGATTATCCTTTCCGAGTGCCGGCGAAATTTGCCTTAATTATTCGCTCTCTGGTGACAGAAGAAGGTTTGGCGCTGACGTTGAATCCCGATTTCAAGATAGTTGAGGTGGGGTATCCTTATGTAGCGCGGCGTTTGTTGAACGGAGAATCTCCGGCACTGCGGCGGCGTCTGATTGAGGTATTATTCAAAGATGGCAAATTCCAGTGGAACAGGTTGGAGGACATGATCGCGATCGCTAGGTCCGATCGTAGTTTCGACCTGCTACCCACAGCACAACTAGGCTTGCAATTCTTGCTGTCCGAGGAAGGGTCGTTTTTGAGACGCCAGCTAATGTTAGCTTTGATTGAGGACGATCGCCTCCACACCGAAGAAGTTCGCAGCCTGTGGAACTTAGTCAAGGAAGATTTGCAGCCCGGTCGCCTGTTCAACGTTGCTCTAGGCGCTTTAACGGATTTTTCCACAGCAGGAGCAGCGGCGTTAACTCGATTTTAATTAGAAGGAAGAAGGAAGTTCGGCAACGGATTAGCAAGGGCGGATGTAACGGATGTAACGGATGTCAGGAAGAAGGAAGAGGGAAGAAGGAAGAAAAATAATTCTACTCTTGCCAATTCCCAATTCCCAATTCCCAATTCCCAATTCCCAGATCTCAATTACCCACTTCCAATTCCCAATTACCCAAATTACCCCAATTAAGGAATTATTCGTGTATTATTTTCCAGAACCTCCCTATTTTTTAATGTCGGCTGGATTACTAGCAGGTATGGCCTCCGGTGTAGCATTTGAAGCAACTCTCAAACAATCCGTACAACAGTGGTCTAAAAATCGTTCTACTCGCACCTTGGCTAACCTGCCAAGGCTGCAATTGGTCATACCTTTTCTGGGAATGGCGGCCGGAATTTGTGTATTTTTAGCTTCGGGGATGGAGATTTTTGGCTTCCCAAAACTACTTTCTTATGCCCTAGCTTTGCCACTGACGTTACTCACTGGGTGGCTGGTTTGGACTCAGTTGGGTAAGCTTTTGATCGAGTTAGAACGGGGAGGTTCCCAAGCGCTGGATTTAGATTCTTTTGAACAATGAAAGTTAACTATCAACCTCTTTTTATCAGAAGGAAGGGGGTTGATAGTTCTCTAGTTATCTAGGATTATCCTAATTTGAGGCTTTTGGAACCGCCGAGAACGCAGAGGAAGAGAAAGCATAAAATGACAACTTAGGCAATAATTTGTGTAAAAGTTTTAAAATCTAAAATCTAAAATCTAAAATCTAAAATCGAATGAGTATTTTAATTGTTACGGGTGCGGCGGGGTTTATTGGTTCTAACTTAGTAGAAACTCTTTTAAATCGAGGCGAGACGGTGATCGGTGTTGATGAGTTCAACGATTATTACGATCAGGATCTCAAGCGCAAGAATATTGCACGATTTGAAAAGTATCCGGGTTTTGAATTGGTGGAAGGCGATATTGTGTCTCTAAATTGGCGATCGCTTTTATCCGATGCTAAGGTAATATTTCATCAGGCGGCGCAAGCAGGAGTTCGTGCTAGCTGGGGTGACGGTTTTCGCAGCTATACGGAACGCAATATTAACAGCACCCAAGTATTGTTAGAAGCTGCAAGAAATGCGCCCAGATTGCAAAAGTTTGTCTATGCTTCTTCTTCTTCTATTTACGGCAATGCTGAATCTTTTCCCACGAATGAAAACGCTTGTCCGCAGCCGGTTTCTCCCTACGGAATTACGAAATTAGCCGGTGAACGTTTGTGCGGGCTTTATTACCAGAATTTCGGCCTTCCGACTACTTCGCTGCGCTATTTTACTGTTTACGGGCCGAGACAGCGCCCCGATATGGCTTTTCACAAGTTTTTTAAGTCGATTTTGTTTGACGAGGCAATTTCAATTTTCGGCGACGGATTGCAAACGCGAGATTTTACGTTTATCAGCGATTGCGTTGCGGCGAATTTAGCGGCGGCTGAGGTTCCGGAAGCTGCGGGGGAAGTTTTTAATATTGGTGGGGGAAGTCGGGTAGTTTTGAAAGAAGTTATTGATACAATAGAGAAAATTGTCGATCGACCTATTCGGATAGATTTTACTGAAGCTGCGAGGGGAGACGCGCGGCACACTAGCGCGGATGTGTCTAAAGCCAAGAAAATCTTAGGTTATCAGCCGCAGGTTGCTTTAGAAGAAGGTTTAAGGCGCGAATGGGAGTGGATTCAGTCTGTGTACAGTTAGAGTACAGTTAGATGCTATCTATCCCAGAAATTCCGCAGCTTAAATTGAAAATTGTTAACTTTTTGACTTCCCCAACTTTTGAGATTTCTCTGCAAGCAAACCAACCAATTTGGAGGCGCGAGTTTTGGCTGTGTTTCCGGCGAATTCAAATATCGGTAGTGCAGAAATACGTCTCGGTAGGGAATCTCAACATCTTCGCCAGCACACAATCGAGTAAACTTTGCAGCAGAAATACTCATGTAGTGCAAGTAAGTCAACCGCCGCCCTTTATCGTATAGAACATAATCTATCACATCAAATTGAGAAGACCAATGATTGCCCGTTACCTGTGCAGGTTGATGATAAGCAAAGTTATAACAAGAGATGCCGCTGCGGGCGACTAAATAGTTAAATAAAGGTTGGTCAGTTCCCCGCAAAGACAAAGTTTGTGCTTCTCCTGAAGTCAATTTATCTAAAAGTTGGCTTGAGTTATTTCGATTTAAAATACCTTTTTTTGAACCAAACCAACCAGCACAAAAAATATGAGATTGTAGTTGACCAAGATTGAAAATTTCGGCTAGTTTGGGAGATGATAAATCAAATACATAATTGAGGTCAGATTTGTATTGAAAATCGTTGGCTACCCAATCAAATTCATCAAGTTTTTGATAGATGTAATCCAGAGAACCCATTAGCAGAGTGTCCGCATCAAAATAGACAAATTTATCAAAAGGGCCGTCAAAACAGCAAAATTTTCGGTGCATTCTCAAACAGTGAACTTGCTGCCAACCTTTGGCTTGCCAAACTTTTTGAGCCTTGCGGTGAGATGTCCAAACTTGAGTCGCAAAGTCTTCCCAGAAATGGATGGAATCGGTATTTTCAAACAGGGTGACATTGTGTAGGGTAGAAAAGTGCGATCGCACTTTTTTCAAGTTATCATCGTAGGGAATGATGCAAACAGGAATATTTTTGGCCCCATTGACTTCGAGACTGTTCAATAAAGCGACTAAGTGGTCAAAAACAACATCGTTTGCTAGAATATAAATGCCATCAGCCATCGGATTTTAGATTTTAAATTTTAGATTTTAGATTGAATAATTCTACTCGTTACTAGGCCGGTATGGAAACCAGTTAATTTATTACTCCGCGTGGAGTTGGTTTGTGTGCTTGCGTTGCTAGAGATTTCAATCGCTGTGTGAGTACAAACAATATTATTTATCCATGCCAATATCGAAATATTTTTTGCACTAAATTTGGTTGTTCCTCATTGAGATAACGATAATGTTTCCAAAGTTTCCAATAAGGACTACCGGCTTTAATTGGTATTCCAGCCCAGTGAAGATATTTTAACCTTTTGCCTTTGTCATAAAGAACATAATCTATTTCTTGAAAATGCTTGGAACCAGCCCAGCTTCCAGGTTCGCTTGGTGAAGCTTTAACAAGATTGCCGCGCTGGGGAATCAGCTTAAGAATAATATAATTTAGTATAGGTTGGTCTGTGACATTTTGAGTGAAGTCAAAATATTCTCGATGCTGCGAACATTCTCGCAAAATCTCATACATTTGCGATTCTGTAATAGTTCCTTTTCTAGAAGCCCAAAAACCGCTGTTGAATACATCTTGAAGCTGTGAGTCGGTAAAGATATTCTGTTCTTTTACAGCGGGTGAAAATACATTTCGCAGTTTTTCGCTGAGGTGGTGATAGTCGCAGCAAAAAAAGTCTACTTCTGATAGTTTGTTGAGGTTAGCTGCGATGTCTTCAAAGACGATGATATCGGTATCGATGTACAGAAATTCGTCAAGCGGGCCAAACCAGGCGGCGAGTTTTCGCATTTTGTTGGGGAGGGCTAAAAAGTTGCGATCGAACATTTGGCCAATTTCTCTGGTAAACTGTTCCACAAACTCCAGATTTGGGAACAATCGCACCCCGTGGAGACGGCTGAGGGCGGCTGCGACTTGCTGATAATTGTCGTCGAAGGGAATCAGAAAAACAGGTACTTGACAATTGTACAGACGTATGCTGTTTAAAAGTGCGATCGCACTTTCGATCACCTTATCATTCGCAACAATATAAATACCGCAACTCATACATTTATCCTCAACCTTCTCAATACCCTTTTTAACAAATTCGGCGCAGAAACCTCAGTATAAGACTTTGGGGCTTGGGCAAAAATCGGACGCTTGGACGGTTCGCGGAGATAGCGGTAATGCAGAAACAAATCGCGATAGGGAAACTCAATATTTTCGCCCGCACAAACTCTCCGAATTAAATCCGGCGGCACACCAATATAATGAATGTAAGTAAGTCGGTTTCCCTTGTCGTACAAAATCCTATCTTGCTCTTCAAAATGTTTAGAAGTGACGCTACACCCAGTTTTTTCGCCATCCGGGAGGCTATAAGCAAAATTATAGCTATTCATCCCCATTTTCATCACCATATAATTGAGCAACGGCTGTTCTCCCGCACCTTCATAGAGAATTTCCGCCTCGCCAGATTGCAGTTGAGCTAACAGCCATTCCCTAGTCTCTGGCTCAAACACTCCTTGCTTGCTGGCGTAAAATCCCGAACAAAATATTTCCGAGTCTAGCCGATTTTGCTCAAAAACTTCGAGCAGTTTTGGTGACTGAATATTGTATACTTTAGTTGGGGATAGAAATTGAAAATCATAAACCACAAAATCCGATTCCTCTAACTTCTGAAAAACCGCATCAAGGGAATTCATCACCAAAGTATCCGCATCCATGTAGATAAACTTGTCAAACGGGCCGTCGAAAGCGCAAAAGCGCCGGTGTGCGCCGTAAAGCCGAAATTTTTTGCGGTTCAAACGCTCTGGTGCGGCTGCTTGCATGAATTTATCCCATCGCTGAATAGATGCGCTATCTTCATAAACAAAGACGTTGGGGCGGTTGACAATTTCTGCTTTGATTTCTTGTATTTGGTCGTCGAAAGGATAAATGCAGACAGGAATATTTGAGCCTAAGATAATTTCAATACTGTTGAGTAAGGCAATTAGGTGGTCGTAAACTGTATCGTTGGCTAGGGTGCAAATTCCATTCATATCTATTAGTCTCTTAGAGAGGGACTTGGTTTATCTAGTTGCGGTTTCAACCGCCGAATTATCTAAAGGGTAAAATGGTAGAGAAGAGTCTGGCGGGAAAATTAGGATATGGGAAAAACCGACGCTAACGCAACGCGAAAACCCCTGAATCCCCACCCATCTACCCAAAGTTAGACAACCACTGGAGCAAGTTTAATTCATGGAGAATGATTTGTCGGGCTTCGGCAATTTTCTCCCTCGCTTCATGCCAATAATCCGCACTCGCAGTAACCTCTTTAATAAATTCTACTCCTTTCTCATCCAAACTCGGCAGCCTCAGAAAACTCCCCGCAGGCAACAACTTATCCGCCGCCGAACCGCCGTAATAAATCGGCAAACACCAAGCTAACAAAGCATCCCAAAGCTTCTCGCTGACATACCAATCGTTTTCGGCATAATTTTCTATAGCTAAGTTGTAATAGTATGGTGCGACGGCGTGCCATTTATTGTTCACAGTGCCGTTCCCACGCGCCCAAATTGGCAAGTTTCGCCCGTAAAGGTCAAAATCCAATTTTTGCGATTGCAGCAATTTGATAAAGTCTAATCGGCGTCGGTGATTGGCAGTGCGACTAACACCTGAAGTAATCCAAGAACAGGATTTAGTTTTCGGCGGCGCAGGCATTTCATCTAGTTCTCGAAACGAGTTAGAGTGATACCAAATCGCGGGCATATAATCTGGTTTTGGGGCGAAATCGTCGGGCCCGGAAACGTAACCGCAATAAAGTTTGGCTTGTTCGTAGTTGGCTTTGGTAATTTCAATAACTTCTGGTAATGGTGGCTCGCGGATCAGGTATATTATGCGTTCCTTGGGGACACCGCGCAATTTTTCTCGAATGTCGTTTTCTAGATTTTGATGCCTGTAGCGACGTATTTTATCAAGCCACGATTGCTTTTTGGGCTGTTGGGGAAAGTCGAATTGATACATGAGTAAAAAGTCGGGTTCGGGGTGGTTGGCGAGCATTTGAATGTTGCCCCATTTGCCGAAGTTTTGGGGAGTTTGTTGCCACAGCCAGTCGCTTTGGTTCATGCCTGGGTAGGTGGTGATTGTGCCGATAATTTTTTGTTTCATAATTAGTAGTATGTAGGGTGCGTCAGCTTGGGTGATTTTCGCAATAAGTGATAATTTAAAAGCTGACGCACCGCACAGTTAATGGTGCGTCAGTTTTGATAATTTTATCAATTGTCTGTCGCCTCCGGACTGACGCACCCTACCAATGACTCATCCACATAACTCAAAATTCTCTCTATCCTATTTTCCCACGAAAATTGCTTGACAAAATCCAGTGTTTCTGCATAGCCTTCGCTTTTCCTCGGATATTGGGTTAAACAATCTCGAATGCTTTGCGCGAAATGGTGCGGGTTATCCGGTTCGCACCAAGTTGCTGCTATATTTCCCGATTGAAATTCCATTAAAGATGCAATCTCCGTCGCTACAATCGGAGTTCCCGATGCCATGTAATCAAAGAATTTTAAAGGAGATGTGAACGTCGCGGCCTCTGTCAAACAGTGCGGGTGAGTCAAAACATCGGCTGCTTGCAGCAAGCTAGCCAGTTGATTTTGAGGGAGGTAGCCGAGAAATTTAATGTTGTCAACTTGCTTGGATTTGGCTAACTGCTGGTAGGCTGTTACTTGGGATGAATCACCGCCCGCGATCGCAAATTGAACCAGCGGCAACTCCTTAGCCACATCCACCAACATATCAACACCTTTAAACGGGTAAAGTCCGCCTGCATAAACTGCTAAATGCCGTCTGTCATCTTCTAATAATTGCTGTCGCCAATTCTGGGAAGCTTCTGTTTGTCTGGCGAGAAACAAATGGTTAAAACCGTTATGCAGCGTAATTACTTTTTCCGGCGGCATCCCATTCAAAATCATGCTGTTTCGGACAGTATCGGCAACAGTTACACCAATTTGAAATAGAGGATTGCCAACGATTTCTGGTTCAAAATTTTTGTCTTCGTGGTGGTGCTGTTCGTAGATAGCGGGAATTCCGTTTTTAACTGCTGCTTTGACAAAGTTCCAGTCGCGGGTGTGGACAATTTTAGTGGATTTAAGCAGGTGAATTGGTAAATAGTATTTTGATACTATTGTACTCGCATTCGTCCACTTGCTGTCCCAAAGGTCGATCGGCCACGGCATCGGTAAATCTGCTACTTTTAATTTATCTTGAATATTGTAAATTTTGGCAAGTTTGTCATCCGGTTTCTTCGGTTGAAAAGGAAAAAGCAAATCAACCGGGTTCAAAGCACTCCAGCCTTTACGGAGGTATACCAAAACTGCTGGATAACCGAGATTGGCTGCGGCATTTGCAGAGTGTGCAACTTGAACTAAGCTCGCTACATTGGGTTGTGGTAAGATATTTCTGGTAAAAAATACATAATATTTAGACATGGTAATTGGCAGTTGGTAATAGGTAATTGGTAATTGTTAACTATGTAGACTGTGGACAACTGACAACTGACAAATGACTACTTTTTTACAGCCTGACGCTTAATAGTCTTTTCTATAAATTCTAAAGTTGTGAAAATATTAGCCGCCGAGTGAAATGATTCTCTAATTAACTCGTCTCTTTCTTCGGGAGAGTCTACCATTTCATCTACTAGCAATTTGAGGTAAGCTATCATGGGAGTCAGGCGAGTGCGAATTTCGTAAGAACCTCTAATTAGAGCTTCATCGCGAGCGGTTTCTTCGGCAAATTGCACTGAATACAAGCGAGTGTAGTAACCTCCTTTTGCTAGCAATTCTTCGTGGGAGCCAATTTCTACTACTTGTCCGTGATCGATCACGGCGATTTTGTGGGCTTTTTGGACTGTGGAGAGGCGGTGGGCGATTACCAAGGTTGTGCGATCGCAGCTCAATCTCTCGATCGCCGCTTGCACGTACCTTTCCGAAACCGTATCCAGCGAACTCGTTGCCTCATCTAAAATTAAGATTTCCGGGTTTTGCAGCAAAGCTCTAGCAATTGAAATTCTCTGACGCTGCCCTCCCGATAATATCACCCCCCGATCGCCAATTTGAGTATCCAACCCATCCGGCAATAGTTGGATAAACTCATAAGCATTCGCTCCCTTCGCCGCTTCCACAATTTCTTCCTCAGTCGCTTGAGGCCTAGCGTAAGCAATATTTTCGCGAACTGAAGCATTAAACAAAAACGTATCTTGGCTAACAATACCCATCGCTTGCCTGAGACTTTTCACCTCAAATTCGCGCAAATCCCTGCCATCGAGCGATATATGACCTTCAGTAGGATCGTAAAATCTCGGCAGTAAATCTGCCAAAGTTGACTTGCCAGAACCCGAAGTTCCTACCAAAGCCAAAGTAGTGCCGTGAGGTAGAAATAAATCAACTCCTTGAAGAACTAAATTTTTGTGATTGGGATAACTAAAAGATATTTTATTAAAATGAATTCCCGATCTCAAATGAGTGTAAGGCACAGAACCGTTCAACATAAATGGCTTGTCATCGCAGCTCAAAAAATTATTAACCACCTCTACACTAGCCGACGTATTAGCAAATTGACTGCGCCCGGTATTCAACTGAGAAATTAAAGGAATTAACCGAAAAAGTACCAATAAATAGGTTAATAAAATTGTCGAAATAGACTCTATCTCATTCGCAAATATTGTGCGACCTATAAATACAATCAAAATTATAACTATCAAATTAACAACTTCGTTAATTGGGGCGATCGCCGCATAATTTACCTGAGCCTGAAAATCCGCTTGTTCTCGCCTGTGAATTAAATGCTTGATCCGCTGATACTCCCTTTCCTCGTTCCCCGTTGACTTGACCAGCCGAATCCCAGTAATGGTTTCCAGCACCCTAACCGAATAATCTTTCGACATTTCAGAAAGCAGGTAGCCAAAATGCTTGGAACGGTTAATAATATATTGATTTGTCCAAGCAACTAACGACAGCAAAACTGTAGCTGTCACCGTCAGTTTCCACGAGATCGAAAGTAGCAGACCCACAAACACCAAAACTGTTATTGAGGTAGTAAACATTCCGATCGCCGTGCCAACTGCACTAGCAGTCCGACCAATCTCTCCCCCCAATCTATTAATTAAATCCCCCACTTTAGTTTTAGAGTAAAAATCTAAATCTACTTCTAACAACAGCCGTAAACCTGCTTCTCGCAAATCAAAAGTCAGAGATCGCGTCAGAGAAGTAGCTACTAAAGTATTGATATAACTCGCAACATTTTTTAAAAAAATTGCCAGCACAACCGCCCCGGTCATCAACATTAAACGCTGATTTCCGGGCATTCCCTCAAAGGGATACATCAAAGTTTTAATTAGAGGTGGAGCACCACGCAGCTCGATAGCTTCCTCTAAAAAACTTAAAAGCACTGGTACAATCAGAGTAGTGCTGATACCGTTGAATAAAGCGCCAGAAAAACCCAGCATCACAGTTAAGAGAATCCTGCCGGGATATCGTCTGGCAAATTTTAGGAGTAGCTTATTGGCAGACATGAAGCATTCCCAGCTAAACAGTACGGCATCTCAAAATATTCTTTAATAACAGCCAGTTTTTCTTCCTCCCGTGAGTTGTTTTAAAATAACCTTTACCTACCTGCGATTATATCTGAAAGTATCGGTTTTATTGCTTGAATACTATATTTTTTCACACATCTTTCCCGAGCTTTCATTCCTTGTAAATTAGCCGCTGTCCAATTTTGAAATATCCATTGAATTTTTTGTGAAATTTGAGCGGGAGAACTCGGATCGACTAAATAACCCGTTCCCCCTAAAATTGCTGGAATATCCCCCACTCGCGTAGACAAAACAGGCTTAGCCATTGCCATGCCATCTGTCAGCTTGAGCGGAAACTGAGCCACGGCTGTGAGAGTTTCTCGCTGAGGAACAACGACAACATGAGCCGCCGCTACAACCGACGGCATCATCTCCACTGGAAACCTTGGCAGTTTAATAATCCAACGCCCCCATTGTTTCACAAGTTTATCATCATAATCATCATAAGGACTCCCGCCGACGATCGCTAATTTTAAATCCGGCTCATTTAACTGTTCAAGGGCCATCAAAACATCCTCCACGCCTTTATGAGGTCGCGGTGCCCCCGGAAACATCAGAACTCTATACCCGGACAAGCCGTAACGCTGTCTGCTCAATTCAGGATTGTATTTAGCAGGGTCGAACATTACAGTATCCTTACCATTCGGCAAATATACACCACCAAAACGCTGTTTTAAAAACTCCGTATGAACAGTGACTGCATCAGCACCGTGGATGAGACTTTCCATCCACTTTACATAGAGGGGATTATCTGGTTCTCTCAATTGACCATTGTGTTTAAAAATATCTCGATAAAGTTGTTTAAAAGAAGGACGGTATTTCCATTCATCTCCGCCGTACCAGCTCAGTTCCCAGTCGTCTATATCTAAAATTATAAAGTGGTGATTAGCCAGTTTTTTTAGCAGTGATAACCCAAAGCTTGTAGGTTTAGGTTTGACTGCATAAATAATATCCCCATCTATTTTTTTCCAAAGTTTTTGAGCATCCATCAAAAACCCCGGATAATTTTTACCCGGTATCGCACATACCGGGATGTCTCTGGGAGGAGTAGCATAAAATTCCTTGCCAAACTGAAATCCAACAACTTCTACATCACATTTAAGCTCTATCAAGACTTGAGCTAAGAAAAAAGCACGAATTGCACCTGCTCCTGACAAATCGCTCACTACTAATGAAACTTTCACTAAGTATTTTGTTTATAACATTTGTTTGATTTTCCTGCTTAACCGAGCTTTTGTCAAGGCGATGGGGACTCACGCACTCCCGACCAAAGCAACCGGGTTTTTAACCATGGCAAAGGGCAGCAACGAAGTATTTTGGTAAAAAAAACCCAGTGATGAATCCAGGACTGTTATTCACTCCAGCAATAATTCTCCTAGGTAAATTTTCGGATATGTTGAGGCTATTTTTTTTATTGTGGGCTGAATTTTGTTGTTTTTGATGCAGTTTACCCACAAACTTTAATTATTTTAAACGCCAGGGATTGTTAAGTTGATTTGGTAAAAATATTTTAGCCGTGCGATCGACTATTCTAGTAAAGAGCGATCGCGTCACGTTCTTGGCGTACTGAGGGCGGTAAGGATAAGTGCAGTGCATTACTTTAATCGGTTTGTCGATCGTATAAACATCTTTCCACTTATCCAAGTAGTTGTAAACCGGGGACAAAGTTTTCATTTTCGGCTTCACAGATTCAAAAGCCGCCGCAAAAGCGCCCTGGTCTTTTAAGAGTAGCACATTTTGATGCGCAACTACCATCTCGAAATATTTCTTAAAGTTTGTGAACAATTCCTGAGTTTTACTGGTTTTCGTAAAAGCGATAAATCCGCTATTGTATTGAATGCTATTTTCATTTAGCGGCAACCCGACAGACTGCAAAGTTGACAGAATATCCTGCTTGACTCTTAATAAATTTGCAGCTTTAGCAATCGCAGGCTGCACATCTTCCGTCACCAACAAATCCACCCCGTCAAGAAAATCAAAAACCTCATCTATTGGCGACAGCAAACAAATATCACAATCCATATAAATAGTTTTCTCAAACAGAGATTCCCGGTACAAAGCCAGCTTAGCTAGCCGCGACGCTAAAACAGGATTTTCGTGAGACGGTGCAGGTTTCAATATGACATTTCCGAACACCAGAAGTAAAGGATATAAAATTTGAGGAACTCTATCTATTAAAACAATAATGGGTTCACGGTGAAACTTCCTGACAGACGCCAGAAAATGAACGCAATCTTGGAAAGAGTAAAGACCGGTTAAAATAGTAATAAATCCCTTAAGTTCTAATTTATTTGAATTCATTGATTTAATTATTGATGTACTTATTTCCCTCAGTGTGTCCACTCCCAAAAGCTCTCACTCCAGTCATCTCGACCGTGAAAAATTCCTTGCCATTCATAAAAAGGTACAAAATCTTTCAGGTTAATTGTTTTATTGACATTGCGGATCATATAAAGAGGTTTATCTCCATAAAAAGAAGCCCACATAGTATAACTGCTAGGCGGCCCGACAACATAGTCGCACTCAGCCAGAGCATACATATCTTCTATTAAATGGCCGCTGCCAAATCCCCAGTTAAAATTATCAAATAAACTCGGATTTTGCGGAATATTAGAACAAATCAAAAACTTGATTTTTTTTCCTTCAAATAGCCTTACCACAGAATTCATGACTTCTAAATATTGCTCAGTGGTGTAAAAGTATCTTCCCTTTTGATGCTGAGCATAATCCCCTTGACGGATGTGAATTCCGACGAGCATATCAGAGTTATTTTTTAAATTCAATATCAAACGCTCTACATTGATTCTATATCGCTCTAATGGTTCAAAGTAGGCTCTAATCGGGTCGGCGTACTTGTGTAACTTTGGCACATCATCTACAAACCAGCCATCTCGAAATAGCCAGCCTTGAAAACAAACAATTGAACCGTGCTTGATTTGTTCGATATCCTGATCTTTAACCCAACTAAAAGGTTGTTTTCTGGTTATTTCTTGCGTTTTTAATATTTTTTTGTTGCTTAAATACTTAATAAAATTATAATATTTACTTCGGACAAACTTGTTACCTGCTGCGGTAAAAGATGGAGGAGGATAACAACACAAAAAATCCCCAGCCGTTCCCACAAAGAATTCTGCATATTCCTCAAACGCCGGATTGAGAACAGTCAAATTATGCTCGATCGCCCAAGCAATGAAATTAGCAAAAAGCAGCAGTCGGTTGCCGAGTTGTCCCGATTTAGCAGATATTATTAGCATACTCGCTGTTTTTTTTTAATGTCAGGTGCTTAGGGCGTACCCTACACAAGGGTAAGGTGCGCCCTAAGCACGCTACAGACTAAGAGTTGTGGCGTTTTTGGTGCCACTGCCAAGCATGGGAGATAATGTTCTTAATGTCGGGATATTCTGGAGACCAACCCAAGGTTTTGATGGCTTTCTCGCTGCTACCAACCAAAGAAGGCGGGTCTCCCGGACGCCGTTCACGCTCAACAGCCTTAATCTCTTTTCCCGTCACTTGGCGAGCCGTTTCTATCACCTCTTTCACCGAAAAGCCGCCGCCGTTGCCCAAATTAAAGAAATCAGATTTGCCACCATTTAGCAAATATTCTAATCCCAAAATGTGAGCCGATGCCAAATCGTTAACGTGAATGTAATCCCGAATGCAAGTACCGTCAGGAGTATCGTAATCCGTGCCAAAAATCGCGATCGAATCTCGTTTCCCCAAAGCAGCAAACAACACCAGCGGGATTAGGTGAGTTTCTGGATTGTGATCCTCTCCTACCAACCCGTTAGGGTCAGCCCCAGCCGCGTTAAAATAGCGGAAACAAACAGACTTGAAATCGTACGCAGCGTCAAAATCCGACAAAATCCGTTCTACCATTAACTTAGTAGCACCGTAGGGATTGATCGGGTTTTGTGGGTGGTCTTCTGTGAGCGGAATTTTCTGCGGTACGCCGTAAGTCGCGCAAGTAGAAGAAAACACCAATTTATTCACCCCAGCACCAATCATTGCTTCCAAAAGGGTAATAGTACCGATGACATTGTTGCGGTAATATTTAGCTGGGTCGGTAACAGATTCGCCCACGTAAGCGTAAGCAGAAAAGTGCATTACCGCAGCAATATTGTGCTTAGCGAACAGGTTGTCAAGAAGAGTGCGATCGCTCGTATCGCCAACTACCAACTCCACCTGCAAAGCCCGATCTACTAAATCTCTGTGACCGTAAACTAAATTATCCAAAATCACCACACCGTAACCGGCGTTTTTCAGCGCTAATACCGCATGAGAGCCAATATATCCAGCTCCGCCAGTCACCAAAATAGTTTGTTTTTCTGCACTCATTGTATTCTGCCTGTTTTTGTAGCTGGGATTGCCAAGAGCCTTGTTAATTTGAGACTGCCACATCTGACGCTTTCACACTCGGCGTGAGCCGGAGGATTCAAGCGAAATATATAGGCTTTGCTGTGCGGGGCGATCGCACTCCTAAAAAAACGCTTTTTACACTCCAGATAGATGCTGAGTGTGCAAGTCTTTCTGTTCAATCGATAAACTTGAGGCGACCAATTTGGATATAATCAAATATCCGATTAATCTGATGTCGATCCTCTTCTGAAATTTTATCATCTGACAGGATAGCAGAAGTCAAAACTAAGTGTTCCCGGCGAGTGATCTTGCCAGACGCTACAATCCGGTCGACCATTTGAGAAATTGTTAAGTTCGATTTGTTGTGAGATGTTCGCATTTATTCGACCGCTTGTATGCTAAAATAATTAAAGCGGATTGCACTTATTGACCCAAAAATAATGCGTACCCGACCGTAAATCAATTTGCTCAACAGCAGAAATAAGGTATCAGAGTTTTACTTCCAAAGATAGATATGCGGACTTAATAAATCTGCAATCAGCCTTCGGATAGCGTTCAGAACTAATTTAATTATATAATATTTTTCCTAGAGAGGCACTTTTATATGCAGGTTTATCGGCTTCCGGTACTGTCAGACAATTACATTTTCTTGCTGCACGACCCCGATCGCCACACTGCAGCCGTCGTCGATCCAGCACGATCGCAGCCAGTATTAGAGCAACTGCAAGCACTCGGAGCCGAATTAACAGCAATTTTCAATACCCACCACCACCGCGACCATATAGGTGGCAATCAGGAACTAATCGATCGCTTTCCCCAAATTAAAGTTTACGGGGGCGCAGAAGATAGAGGCAGAATTCCGGGACAGCAAGTCTTTTTACAAGCGGGCGATCGAGTTTCTTTCGCCAACAGAACCGCCGAAGTCTTCTTCGTACCGGGCCACACAAAAGCTCACATCGCCTACTATTTCCCCCCCAGCAACCCCAGCGAAATCGGCGAATTGTTCTGCGGCGACACCTTATTTGCCGGAGGCTGCGGCAGGCTCAAAGAAGGCACTCCCACCCAAATGTTAGCCTCTCTGGGACAACTGCGAAACTTGCCCGACAATACCAGAGTTTGGTGCGCCCACGAATACACGCTGAACAACTTGCAATTTGCCTTGACTGTAGATGGCGACAATCCCGATTTACAGCAGCGCTTCGCCGAAGTCAAGGAAGCGCGCAGTCGATCGCAACCTACAATACCATCATCGATCGGCATCGAAAAAAGCACAAACCCATTTTTGCGCTGGGATTTTCCCAACCTCCAATCAGCCGCCAACACCCGTGATCCAGTGCAAACCTTCGCTCGATTGCGTGGCATGAAAGACCAATTTTGACCTTAAAGTTTTTGTTTTTTCAGATAACTCTTAAACTTGAGTATTGGTTCGCTCAACCACCTGTCAAGTCTTTTGTATTTTACCTTAAAGCTAGACAGCCCCTTAAACTTATTTGGAATTTTTTCCAGTTCGTCCTTAAACGGTGTCTGAGACAACATATCGAGCCATAATTGATTGGGGGCGGAGCTTTCCCAGGGTTTCGGTCTTGATATAAAGTGCATCACTTTACTTGACATATCATCAGTCTTGTGGTTATTCCATCTTTGGTCTAAGTGCTTCCACCTTCCCACTAAAACTGAATTTAATGCACCTTGATCGCGATCGCCCCAAACGTGAACCCTAGCATTTTGGAGCAGCTTTTCCGACAGTTGCTCTTCCTCCCAAAGCTTCATGTTGTAAACTAAAACACCACTATTGAAATAAGGGTTTAGATCGTGATAATTGTTGGGATTTCCCCAGACGTTGGCTGCGGCTGCTATCGGCAGAGTTTGAAAATCTAGGTTCCACAGCGGCTCTAAGCTCCCCAGAACGATCGTATCGCTGTCGAGCCAAATCAGCCTTTCTGTTTCTTTGGTATATTTTCGCGGCTCCAATTTAACGTAAGGAAGTTTAGAACCTGATACCGAAAGAAGTTGGTCGTAATTAGATTGCAATTCTTGCCATTCAATCTGGTATTTGCAGCAATTCTGTAACTGTTCCTTTTGCGGTGAATATATCCTGGTAGATACAACGCTAATTTTGACCTGCTCCTCCCCAGATTGGCTAACATTGAGATCTACAGACTTGAGAAGAGCTGCTAACCCCAGAATATAGGTGCGATCGGCTGCTGTGAATATGTGCATAAAATTAAGTTTGTGAGATGAACAGCAAAAAGGCGCACGGTCAAACGTGACACAAAGGCTGCGACTGCAGGAAGCAGCCAGCCCTGTATTGAGGTAAATGCGATCGCCCGTTTACCGTTAAGACGAACATACTCTTGCCTAAATTTCTGATCGCGTTTACACAAAGAAACGGGGTTTCTAAGTAGGTAGGCGCGAATAAAGTTTATAATGTAACAGAATGTAAGGCGGGCGTAACAAGATCGATCGCTTCGTTTCATTCGCTCCCAGAGAGACCTTATGTATTTTCAATCTTCATCCACTTATTTACCGGTGCACAAGTTTCATCTGTTCGCGCCCGAAAACCAGCAACCGCCGTTGGTAATATGCAGCAACGCGAAAACTTATGAGACTGACTGACCTCGCATTTGAAACAGCGAGAAATTTGCCTGTCGCCTGTGCTGAATCTTGCAACTGGTTAAGACGTGGGATTCTACTATAAAATAAATTGTCTCGCTCTGGCTATTACCGCAGGACGATCAGCATCCCCCAGAGGTTTGAATTGTCAGCCTGCTTAAATCAAAAGTTCCTCTGATTATTTCCCCAGGATTATTGATGAGCACGATTGGCTTGGCCAAAAGTAAAATGAGCGTTGTTAGAAACCGATGCAAAACCCACGCAATACTGAACCCCAAGCAAAAATCGACCCCTCTGTTTCGACGGATTCTAACAAAGCGTTCTACCCAGCCGCGCCTTTGCCAACTGATGTAGGGATGGTTCTCCAATTGGCAGATGGCAGCATTCAGGGGTGCAATTTTCACGCCGAGGCTCTGTTGGGGATGACAGCAGAACAGATGCTCTTATGCACTTCAATAAATAGTCTGTGGCAGACTGTGCGTGAAGATGGCTCGGATTTTCCCGGCGAGACGCATCCGGCGATGGTGGCGCTGCAAACCGGGCAACCATGTTTAAATGTGATAATGGGCTTTTATCGGCCACAGGGAGAATTGATTTGGTTGACACTCAATTCTCAACCTTTATTTCAAAGAGATCGATCGACTCCCTATGCAGTAGTAACAACGTTCACGGAACTCGCTCAACAAAAGCCCGAACCAGTCACTCACCCGCCCGCCCAACAACTGTCAGACACCCTCGAAAGTATTTCGGACGGGTTCTTTGCTTTGGATCGAGACTGGCGATTTACCTACCTCAATTTGCAAGCGGCGCGGTGGCTGAATCGACTGCCGGAAGAGGTGATTGGCAACACTCTTTGGGAAGAGTTTCCCGAATCTGTGGGCACTTTGTTCGAGCAGGAATATCGCCACGCCGCCACCTTCCAAGTTACGGTGAGTTTTGAATCTTTTTATCCGCCGCTCAATGCTTGGTATGCGGTACGAGCCTATCCGATCGCATCGGGACTTGCCGTTTATTTTCAAGATGTCACCGAGCAGAAGGCGGCGAGGGCTGCTTTTATTCAACAAGCGCAAACGGCCCAGCAACAACTAGCAGAAATCGAGGCGATTTATGCTAGTGCGCCGATCGGACTTTGCTTCCTTGATACTGAGTTGCGGTTTGTCCGCCTCAACGATCGCCTAGCAGAAATCAACCGAGTTCCAGCCGCTGCCCACATCGGCAAAACATTGCGCGAAATCTTGCCAGAAATGGCAGATGATTTAGAGCCGCTTTACCAGCAAGTTATTGAAACTAAAGTTCCCCTCCAACAGCTCGAAGTTCGCGGGACGAACTCAGCACAGCCGGGAGTCGATCGCGATTGGCTGTTGAGTCTCTATCCGCTGACGGCCGAAGACGATCGCGTCCTGGGAGTGAATGTGACGGTGCATGAAATTACAGAGCGCAAAGCTACCAAAAAAGAAATTCAACGGCTCAACCAAGAACTAGAGCGACGAGTCAATGAACTGGAATCGATACTTGATGCTGTACCCGTCGGTATTACGATCGCTGACGATCCACAGTGTCAAGTAATTCGCGCTAACCGGTTTGCCCTGTCGATGTTGAAAGTGTCGGCCGATACCAATGTTTCTGGAACAGGAGAGCAAGCGGCAGTCCTTCCGTTTAGACGACTCCGCAACGGACTAGAAATTCCGGGAGAACAACTCCCCATGCAACTAGCCGTGGCTTCCGGCGTCCAAGTGCGAGATATGGAAATTCAAATGGTGCGCGAGGACGAGGAGACCTTTGATTGGTTGGTGAATGCGGTACCGTTATTTGACGAACAAGGCGCAGTTCGCGGCTGTGTGGCGGCGTTTATGGATATTAGCGATCGCAAACAAGCTCTTGCTGCTTTGCACCGCTCTGAGGAACGCTATCGCACTTTGTTTGAGTGCCTAGACGAAGGCTTTTGCGTCATCGAAATGCTGTTTGACGAAAACGAAAAGCCGATCGATTACCGCTTTTTAGAAGTCAATCCAGCCTTCTTGAAACAAACCGGACTCGAACAAGCTGTGGGTAAAACGGTGCGACAGCTCGTTCCGGATATCGAAGATTATTGGTTTGAGATGTACGGCAAAGTCGCGCTGACGGGGGAACCCCTGCGCTTCGAGCATGGCTCGGAAGCCCTGAACCGCTGGTTCGACGTTTCGGCGTTCCGCACTCCTGAGCCGCACAGTCGCAAAGTCGCCATACTTTTTACAGAAATCAGCGATCGCAAACAATCGGAGAATCTCCTGCGGCAACAGGAAGAGCAACTGCGGCTGTTCGTCAAACATTCGCCTGCGGGGGTGGCGATGTTTGACCGCCAGATGCGGTATATGCTGGTGAGCGACCGCTGGCTGTCAAGTTACGGGCTCGGCACTCAAAACATTGTGGGCCGATCGCACTACGACATCTTTCCCAATTTGCCCGATCGTTTGAAACAAATCCACCAGCGCTGTCTGGCGGGATCAGTCGAAATCTGCCAAGAAGATCAGTTTCTCCGCCCTGATGGCTTAATCGACTGGGTGCGCTGGGAAATTCATCCTTGGCGAACCAACGCCAATGAGATTGGCGGCATCATGATTTTTTGCGAAATCATCAGCGAGCGCAAAAACGCTGAACTCGCGCTGCAAGCGGCCAACCAACAAGTGAGCAATATTATAGAAAGTATTACCGATGCCTTTATGGCGATCGATTCACAATGGCGCTATACCTACGTTAATGCCACAGCAGAAAAACTGCTTTCTCGATCGAGAAACGACTTGCTAGGTCGATCGATTTGGGAGCTATTCCCCGCCGAGGGAGAATCGAATTCGATGCTATATCAAGAATTTCATCGAGTCGTTAACGAGCAAGTTTCTGCCAAGTTTGAAGAGTTTTCGCCTTCACTCCAAATGTATATAGAAGTGAGCGCCTATCCAGCGGCCGAAGGACTTACGGTTTATTGGAGCGATATTAGCGATCGCAAACGCACTGAAGAAGAACTGCGGCAAAAAAATGCGATTTTGAACGTGATTAACGAGTCAGCGCCCACGCCAATTTTTGTCAAAAATCGAGAAGGACAGATTATTTATGCAAATCCAGCCACCCTGGAAATAATGGGCAAATCTGCTTCTGAAGTAATTGGTGGTCGCGATCTGGATTTATACCCAGTAGAAGAACTTGCAGTCACAGTCACGGAAAACGATCGGCGCATTATGGAATCCGGCCAAACAGAAGTCCTCGAAGAATCTCACGATGGCATTCGGACATTTCTGGTAATGAAAGCTCCCTATCGCAATCAGGCGGGAGAAGTCATCGGTCTCATTGGCATCTCCAGCGACATCACAAATCGCAAACGAGCAGAACTCGCCATGCAAGAACAAACTAAGTTACTACAAGTCATCATTGACAGCATTGGTGATGGTTTAATTTTGGCAAACCAACAAGGGGAGTTTGTGTTGTTTAACCGAGCCGCCGTAGGAATATTCGGTCAGCTATCGAATGAAAAATCTTGTGAGGAATGGTCCATAACATACGGACTATTTATGGCAGATAAAAAAACCTTCTTCCCCGACGCTGAACTACCTCTTGCCAGAGCAATCAAAGGTGAATATGTCAATGATGTAGAGGTATTTGTCCGCCCCGAAGATTCCGAAGGTCGCTGGATCAGTATCAGCGGTTATCCGGTAGTTGATACTAGCAGCGAAATCAAAGGGGGAGTGATTGTCTGTCGGGATATCACAGAACGCAAACAAGCCGAAGCAGCGCTGCAAGAAAGCGAAGAACGATTCCGCACTATGGCTAACAACGCTCCTTTTATGGTATGGGTAACAGACTCCACAGGCTATTGCACTTTCCTGAGCGAAAGCTGGTATGAATTCACAGGTCAAACTGAGGAAACTGGTTTGGGATTCGGTTGGGTAAACGCGGCGCATCCAGAAGACCGAGAACAGGTCAAAAAAGCATTTTTGACCGCCAACGAACGCCAGGAACCTTACCGCGTAGAATTTCGCGTCAGGCGCAAGGATGGCGGATATTCTTGGGCGATCGATGCGGCTGCTCCCAGATTTACCGAAAGGGGACAATTTGAGGGTTATATCGGCTCTGTTATCGACATTACAGAGCGCAAACAAGTGGAAACCGAGCGCGATATGGTTCTGCAATTAGAACAAACTGCCCGCGCGGAAGCCGAGCGAGCTAACCGCATTAAAGACGAGTTTCTGGCGGTGCTTTCTCACGAGTTGCGATCGCCCTTAAATCCGATTTTAGGCTGGTCGCAACTGCTCGTCGGCGGCAAGCTGAACGCGACTCAAACTGCTAAGGCCTTTGAGACGATCGAGCGTAACGCTAGACTACAATCTCAATTAATTGAAGACTTGCTTGATGTGTCCCGGATTCTGCAAGGGAAACTCACATTGAATGTCGCTCCGGTGAATCTGGCAACCATTATTCCGTCTGCCGTGGAAACCGTGCAATTAGCAGCCGAAGCTAAAAAAATTCAAATCCAAATAATCTTAAATCCCGATGTCGGGCAAGTTGTCGGTGATACAAGTCGCTTGCAACAAATTGTGTGGAATTTGTTATCAAACGCGGTGAAATTCACGCCCGAAGGCGGTAGAGTTGAAGTTCGATTATCGCAAATCGCACGCCAAGCTCAAATTAAAGTCACGGACACGGGTAAAGGCATTCTTCCCGATTTCTTGCCTTATGTTTTCGACCATTTTCGACAAGAAGATGGCGCCACAACTCGCAAATTTGGCGGCTTGGGATTGGGATTGGCGATCGTCCGCCAACTCATCGAACTTCACGGCGGAACGGTGTTTGCAGAAAGCGCAGGAGTTGGTCAAGGAGCGACGTTTACGGTGAGATTACCGCTATTAAATGATGATTCTAGAAGGCAGGAGGAGGAAGCTGTCAAAGGGGCTGATCCTCGCGATATCTCATCCTTGCCGCTAGCTGGATTGAGAATTTTGGTGGTAGATGATGAACTCGACTCGCGAGATTTTGTCGCTTTCGTGCTTGAGGAAGCGGGTGCAGAGGTGATTTCCCTGTCATCTGCTGCTGAGGCGCTAGAGTCGATCGAACAAACTGCACCGGATTTGCTCGTAAGCGACATCGGAATGCCCCAGATGGACGGATATATGTTGATAAATCGCATCCGCACTCAGCTTGCGCCTGAGTACCGGCAGTTGTTGGCGATCGCCTTAACGGCCTATGCTGGAGAAGCGAACGAGCGCCAAGTTTTGCAAGCCGGATTTGACAAACACTTAGCCAAGCCGATCAATCCGACCCAGTTAGTTGCTACTGTAGCGCGATCGATCGTCGCCCAGCGCCTTGAAAATAAAGCCTGAGTGCTCGGTAAGACATTGCACTGTAGTTGATTTGGCTCATTAGAGCACCCCCGTTTTGCGTAATTTCAAACTGAATTTGCCCGTTAAAAATATTATCCCTGTTTCTTCCCTCGAACCTCGAATCTCAACATCCATCCGTTAAATCCGTTAAATCCGCTACATCCGCTACATAATCCGTTGCCGAACTTCCTTCTCCCTTGCGATCGCCCCTCAAACTTCGCTATTATAAAAAGTTGCAGTTAAAACCCCACAACCCAAGATCATGGCCAAGCGCGTTCAATTAGTTTTAAATAAAGATGTCAGCAAACTCGGCAAAGCTGGCGACGTAGTAGAAGTAGCCCCAGGCTACGCCCGCAACTACCTAGTACCCCAAGGAATGGGATTTAGAGCCACTCCGGGCATTCTCAAGCAAGCAGAGCGCCGCCGTGAAGAAGAAAGACTGCGCCAGCTAGAGCTCAAGCAGCAAGCTGAAGTCCGCAAAACCGCCCTCCAATCGGCTGGGCCTTTCATTATTTCCAAGCAAGTTGGCGAAGCAGACGCGATTTTTGGTACTGTCACCAACCAAGAAGTAGCAGAACTGATTTTCAACTCTACCAGTCAAGAAGTCGATCGGCGCGGCATCACCCTACCCGAAATTCGCCAAACTGGTACATACAAAGCTGAAATCAAACTTCACGCAGAAGTTACCGCTGAAGTTGATATTCAAGTTGTTCCGATGTAATTGCTAGTCATCAGTCATCAGTCATTAGTTGTTAGTCATTAGTCATCAGTCATTAGTTGTTAGTCATTAGTCATTAGCTAAGAACTGAGTACCGCTAACTAAGGACTGAGGACTGCTAACTAAGGATTCAAAACTGACGACTAATCACTGGCAACTAATAACTAATAACTAATGACTGCGGACTAATGACTGAGGACTATTGACTAATGAGCGATTTGATGCCGACAAATATAGAGGCAGAAGAAGCAATTTTGGGCGGGATTTTAATTGACCCCGAAGCTATTTCCCGAATTGCCGAACTTCTGCGGCCGGAGTTTTTTGCCATCACCGCTCATCAAGTCATTTATCGATCGGCATTAGGGCTATTTTTACAGGGTCAACCTACGGATTTAATGACGGTAACAACTGCGCTAACCGACCGCAACCAGTTAGAGCAAGTAGGAGGACTAACTAAATTAGCACAATTAGTCGATCGCACAGTTTCCGCAGTCAACATCGACCAATATGCAGTTTTAGTTGAAGACAAATATCAGCGCCGCAAATTAATCGAAGCTGGCAACAACATAGTACAATTAGGTTACGAGACAGCAGTACCGCTAGAAACAGTTTTAGACCGCGCCGAACAAGAAATTTTCAGCATAACTCAAGAACGTCCGCAACAGGATTTAGTGTCGATCGGCGAAACGCTAAACCAAACATTTCAAGACCTAGAAAATCGCAATGAAGGCCTCACACTTCCCGGCATTCCCTGCGGTTTTTATGACTTAGATGCTATGACAGGAGGCTTTCAGCGATCGGATTTAATCATCGTTGCGGCTAGGCCGGCGATGGGCAAAACGGCCTTTTGTACCAACATCGCCCACCACATCGCCGCCGGACAGCAGAAATTGCCGGTTGCCGTTTTCAGCTTAGAAATGTCGAAAGAACAGCTAGTGCA
Organism: Microcoleus sp. LAD1_D5; assembly: GCF_036702115.1. Taxonomy (NCBI): domain Bacteria; kingdom Bacillati; phylum Cyanobacteriota; class Cyanophyceae; order Oscillatoriales; family Microcoleaceae; genus Microcoleus; species Microcoleus sp. LAD1_D5. The sequence continues at coordinate 32,814 of NZ_JAUBSA010000031.1, forward strand.
GCGTATCCTGTCCAGCGAAGCCAAAATAGAAAGTAACCGATTGCGATCGGGTAGAATCAGTCAAAACGAATGGGAACCTATCAGTACAGCCATTGGCAATTTATCAGAACTACCACTATTTATTGACGATACTCCCAATATTACCGTCACAGAAATACGATCGAAAGTCCGCCGCCTCCAAGCAGAACAAGGCGGAACCCTAGGATTAGTCTTGCTAGATTACCTGCAATTAATGGAAGGTACCAGCGACAACCGCGTGCAAGAACTATCTCGAATTACCAGAAGTCTTAAAGGTTTAGCCCGCGAACTCAACGTGCCGATTATTGCCTTATCTCAGTTGAGTCGGGGTGTGGAAGCGAGGACAAACAAGCGGCCGATGATGTCTGATTTACGCGAAAGCGGCTGCTTAACAGGTGATAGTTTGGTAATGCTAGCAGATACTGGTGTGCGCGTACCCATTCGTGAATTAGTAGGGAAATCTGGCTTCACAGTTTGGGCGCTCAATGAAGCCAGCATGCAGTTAGAAAAAGCCGTTGTTAGCAATGCCTTTGCTACAGGTGTTAAGCCTGTACTACGACTGCAAACTCGTTTGGGACGGGCAATTAGAGCCACTGGCAATCATAAGTTCTTAACCATTCAGGGCTGGCGGCGATTGGACGAGTTAAAAATAGGCGATCGTATTGCCCTACCTAGATACATATCAAGTTCCTTCATCCAATCGATGGACAATGCCCAAATAGCCTTGCTAGGACACATGATTGGAGACGGATGTACTCTACCTCGACACGTTATTCAATACACTACTAGAGAGGAAGATTTAGCCAATACAGTTGCAAATCTTGCAATAGAAGTCTTTGGAGAGCGAATCATACCTCGTATTTGTAAAGAACGTGATTGGTATCAAGTTTATCTTCCTGCTGCCTATCATCTCACACATAATGTGAGGAATCCTGTAACTGAATGGCTAGATGCTTTAGGTGTTTTTGGTCTGCGTTCTCACCAGAAGTTTGTCCCCAATCAAATATTTGAGCAGCCTCAAGAAGCAATAGCTTTATTTTTACGCCATCTTTGGTGTACTGATGGTTGCATAAAAACAGGTAGGGGTAAATGTCATTACCCTAGTGTTTACTATGCTTCCAGTAGTGAAAAATTGGCAAGAGATGTTCAGTCACTCTTACTCAGACTTGGTATCAATGCCCGCTTATTTTTAAGCCCCCAGCCAGGGAAAGGGCGAGATCAACATCAAGTTTGGGTTACTGGAAGACCTGATTTAGATAAGTTTATTCATTTGATTGGTGCAGTAGGTAACTACAAACAGCAAGCTCTGACAGAAATTGCAGAATACATTGAAATTCGTTCTAGCAATACTAATAGAGATGTCATACCGCGTGATGTGTGGAAAATGTATGCTGTTCCTGCTATGCAGCAATTTGGTTTAACTACACGCCAGATGCAAGCACAGCTTGGCAACTTATATTGTGGTACAACCCTTTACAAACACAACCTTGGTCGGGAACGAGCATTCAGATTAGCTACAATTGTTAAATCTGATGAACTTGCCCTCTTATCTAAGAGCGATATTTACTGGGATGAAATCGCCTCAATAGAAGTTGATGGCGAAGCTGAAGTTTACGATTTAACCGTGCCTGCACTGCATAATTTTGTCGCTAATGACATCATAGTTCATAATAGTATCGAGCAAGACGCGGATTTAGTAATTATGCTCTACCGCGATGAATATTACAACCCTGATTCGCCCGATCGCGGAATTGCAGAAGTAATTATTACCAAACACAGAAACGGGCCCACAGGAATCATCAAACTATTATTTGACGCCCAATTTACCTGCTTTCGCAATCTGGCATCTCCGAAGCGATCGTAAATCAACCAGAACATACACAGAAACCCGGTTTCTTAATAAAAAAACCGGGTTTCTAAACACCGTAAAAGTTTTACGTTTAATTAGGTTGAGCTACCTAGCCAGCGATTTTCAACAATTCCACATCAAAAATCAGCGTAGCATTAGGAGGAATCACCCCGCCCGCACCGCGAGCGCCGTAACCGAGTTCAGGGGGAATAATCAACTGGCGACGGTCTCCAACTTTCATCGTACCGACACCTTCATCCCAACCCTTAATTACTTGACCCACGCCAATTTTGAACTGAAAAGGAGAATTGCGATCGCGCGAACTGTCAAACTTCGTGCCATCCTCCAAAGTTCCAGTGTAGTGTACCACAACTGTCTGGCCAGTTTTTGGAGTCGCCCCATCACCCTGCTTCAATTCCACATATTTCAGACCTGAATCTGTGGTGACAGTTTTCTCAGTATTATCAGTCATGTTATTGCCAGCGATAGTAGCTGGTACCTCCGGTAAAGTAGCATCAGCTACTAGCAAGTTATTTTCATTCAAAGACTGCGCTGACAAGTTCTCAATAGCAGTCTCTGGTAAAAGATTGTTCAATTCGGCTGCAACTGCTTGGGACCCAGAACCGCCCATTTGAGCGACTATCAAAAACACAAAGCAAACCAGCATTACTCCCAAGCTGACTAGAACTCCTCGCAAAATTAATCCTCCTGATACTTTTAACCGCGATATCTTAGATATCTAAGACATCTAGTACAACAAGAACTACCAAATTTTATCTGAACTTTTCCACCAAAAAATGGCAGGTTCCAGATAATTTTAAAGGCAAAAGTATGAAGTCAGAATGTTTGTAATTCTACATAAGTGGCTTCTACATAAGTGCCTTTTTTAGCCTTCTGCCTTCGGCTGACAATCTTATCACAAGATAGCAGCGAACTTCTCGCGGGCGTTAGCGAAGCCCTCGAAGAGGATCGAACTCAGCGCCAGTTACGGTTTTCTAAATCCCGCATCTGACGTTCCAAACGATCGAGCCTTCCCCGCAACTCATCCATTTCGGACTGTCGGGGAACTCCCATATCTTGGAGAATATTCCGCAATTGCCGCTGCAACTGCGTATCCCAATTGCCCTGCTCAGACTTGAGGTGCTCCGTCATGTCATCGACAAAGGTTTTGGCTTGCTCAGGATTGATTTTGCCATCTTTGACCCATTGCTCGCTAGCTTCCTGCAATTTCTCAGCCACCAGGGAGGTAGTACCAATGCCCAGCATTACCAGTTGTTTGAGTAAGTTGCTATTGTTATCCATAGATTTTTCCTAATGTTTGCCCTTTCATACCCGATCTGCTCAGGTCGCCTGCTGTCGCCGCGAAACCATCTGTAAACTTAAAGTTACATCAGCGCTGACCTACCTTTCTATTTTGGAGCATCCACCCGCCTGATGGCGAGTCGATCACGCTAATCGGCGTTCGGAAAACCCGCTAATGAGCCTACCCACCACATTACCCCATCACCCTGCTGTCTATGCCTGATTGCCCCCGCTGTCACCAATCTGTAGACGCCCAAGCGCTTGCCTGTCCACACTGCAAAATCCCCCTCAAAGCTTTCGGTCATCCGGGTATCCCTCTTTATCGATCAAAACCCGAAGAATTTCTGTGTGCTAGCTGTATTTATCACGCAGACGACACTTGCAACTACCCGCAGCGTCCCTTTGCCAAAGAATGCACACTTTATCACAATCAAGCTGAGCCACTTGTGCCACAGACGAGCCGTTACATCAGCGGCGGCTGGCCTCAATCAATCAAAAATTGGTGTCAGCGCCATCTTGTTTGGTTAGCTTTATTAGGTTTAATTATTATTAGCATTGCTCTGTCGATTTAATCTCACATCTTGCACCATTCTCGCTTAACAGGCTTTCCGGCCTGTTCCACAAAGAGGAGATTTTCTTGTGGAACAGGCCGGAAAGCCTGTTCATAAAATGCTTATTGACAATGGTGCAACATCTCAGTTTAATCGGATTGTACAAAGCGTAGAATAGAGATATCTCTGTTAATCTGGGTTGCTCTATTATTCTCTAAATTATTCATGAGCTACGTATTCGGCATCGACGGTGGCGGCACTAAAACTATCTGCCTTTTAATGGACGACAACCACCTTGTTTTAGGACGGGGTGAAGCAGGGCCGTCAAATTATCAAACCCTGGGAATTGAGACAGCAAAACAATCCATCCAATTGGCGATCGAACGAGCAGTTCTGTCCGCTCAGGTCGAGACGAATAGCAATCTCAACATAGAAGCAATTGGTCTGGGACTAGCAGGCGTCGGGCGTCCAAAAGATCGTGAAATAGTGCAATTTGTAGTGCAGAACTTGCAGTTGACGAATACTTTACCAGTAACCCGATCATTCCTCCCCAGGAATATCGTAATTTGCAGCGACTGCGCGATCGCACTTGCTGGCGGTACAGGGCATCCAGTGGGTATCGCCGTTATTTCAGGAACCGGTTCGATTGTTTTTGGGCAAAACCGTCAAGGGAAAACTAAACGAGTCGGCGGTTGGGGATACATTTTAGGCGATGAAGGCAGCGGATATAACATCGCTCTTCAGGGTTTGCAAGCTGCTTTGAAGTTCTATGACGGACGCGAAGATTTTACCGTGCTTGCGGAAAAATTTCAAAAGCATTTAGGCCTCACTAACCTAGAAGAATTGGTAGAAGTCGTTTACGGGCGCGGTTGGGGAGTCAAAGAAATTGCAGCTTTAGCGCCGATTGTCGATCAAGCCGCAGCAGAGGGCGATCCCGTCGCTGACTGCATTATCAATACTGCTGTGGCAGAATTAACCTATTCAACAAAAATAGCCATTTCAGCGCTATTTAACCAAACAGAAGAGTTTGAAATAGTTATCGTAGGAGGTGTGTGGGGCGGCGAGGCAAATTGCCGGGGTCGGTTTGAAGCGGCCATAAGTGCGATCGCCCCAAAAGCTCAGGTTATTTCGCCCCGATACGAACCAGCTTTCGGTGCTGGATTGTTAGCCTTAAACGCTCTCAACAATTAATTGTGGACTGTTGACTGCTGACTGTTGACTGCTGACTGTTGACTGTTGACTGTTGACTGTTGACTGTTGACTGTTGACTGTTGACTGTTGACTGTTGACTATCTTCCTTATCTTCCCGATCGCCCCTGTCTTGCCGATTTTCTCGATTTTTCACAATTTTCAACTTCTGGATTATCGACCTTATCTTCCCAACTTGTAGAATTCCAGTCTGCCATAATCAAAACATCAGATGAAGGCGAAACGAGAAACAAATTTAGCAGTAGTGCGTTCCTAAGTAAACCAAAACCGAAGCAAGGAGACAATTTATATGATTACTTCTCAAAAATGGCGTTCAGCAACAGCAGCAATCCTCGCACTGGGCATTACAGTGGGAACCAGCGCCCCGCTCGTGGTAGCTACTCCCGCAGAAGCTCAACAACGAATTTCCCAATTTAATAGCATCACAATTCCATCGGGCAGTGTAATTCCAGTTAGCTATGAAAAAGACAAAATAGTTGTCACCCGCGAAGAAACTGCACCTTTAACTTTAACAGTAGCGCGAGACATCCGCACACCTCAAGGCAGAGTATTAATCCCCGCAGGCAGCCAGATTGTCGGGGCATTGCAACCTGTCAGAAGGGGCAATCAAAGTGGTACTCAATTTGTTGCCAGAGAGTTAATTATCAGCCGCCGCCAACGCTATCGGATTGATGGCTATTCGGGAATTATTACCCGAACCGAAAGAGTCCAAAAAGGTGCTGGCGCAGGTTCAGTAGGGCAAGGTGCAGCATTGGGTGCAGCAGCAGCAGCAGCGCTAGCAGGCATTACCGGCGACAAAGCGATCGCGACTGAAGAAGTATTAGGAGGCGCTGGGATCGGCGCTTTAGCTGGAGTCTTGTTGGGGCGGCGCAGCGTTGACGTGCTCGTGATTCGCCCGGAACAAGATTTGGCAGTGAGATTGCGATCGGACATCGTACTCCGCTAATATTGGAATCTTCGGATTAATTATTTGCAGTAAAACATTGTCGATCGCTAACTTGTGGTCTCCCGATAATTGGCTAGGCATACTATTAAGGTTGTGCCTAGCCATGTTTGTTGGCGGAATTATTGGATGGGAGCGCCAACTCCGGCACAAACCAGCGGGATTGAGAACTCATATGCTAGTTAGTATGGGTTCTGCACTGTTTGTTTTAATACCGCTGGCAATGGGTAAAAATGAAAACGGAGGAGATGCTGTAGCGCGCGTAATCCAAGGCATTGCTGCCGGGATTGGGTTTTTGGGAGGTGGAGAAATCCTGCGACAAAATCAACAGGAAAGAGGCAAACCGGAAGTTCACGGGCTTACCTCGGCCGCAGCTATTTGGGTATCCGCAGCTTTAGGAACTGCCGCAGGATGCGGGTTGTGGCAACTGGCATTAATTGGCGCTTTAATGTCGCTGTTTGTTCTGAGAGTAATTAAAGAGTTAGAGCGTCGCCGTCCTAGGAAATAGTCTTATTGAGTATATAAAACTTGGTAAAATAACCGTTACAACGTTGGTAGTGATGCCGGAAGTCAGAGTTCATTTTATGAAGATAAAATTCCTCACTACGAACAAATTTGATAACGGTTAATCTAGGATAAATAATATTAGTTGTTTCCCAGCAATTCGAGTTGATCACATATCATGAATTGTGAGTTCTCCTCCCCGCCACACCTGTCCAGGTAGTGAAAAAGTGGCTCAAACGCTTGAATTTTCTGCTTCGGGCGATAGATGAATATTGTTAATGGGAGAGATAATTAATATCAAATCCGGTAGCATGGGAATTAATGTTACCCACAGTCAGGACACGGCACTGCCGTGTCCTCCATATCATAAGGAGTGCAACCGGAATTGATATAACAAGAAATAACCTTTCAATAATAATGCTCAACGGTTAGTCAGCAAACAGGGTGATAACTATGGTCATCCCAGCCTTGCCTTTGAGGAGTCAAGTCCTGACTACAAACTTAAACATTTATTGTAAAAAATATTTAAATTTGAGTTTACTTGCTTACTACCGAGTGAACCCAGATAGCAATTTTTGTCAAATTAATTAGTATATAACTTAGTTAAATTCATTATTAAATAAGCGTTTTTTTGTAATCGATTAATATCTATTTTTGCAAATAGCCCATGAATGAATAAAGCTAGTTAATTCGTTTCGGGAAAACTTGGCATTTTTATCAATTCCAAAGACTCTTGCCTGACGCGACCCGCCATCGCAGCTAACTGCAAGCTCATAAAAGCATTCAAATCTTCCAAATCACACTTGGCTGAGGAAAAAATCTTCTGCATTTCATTTTCCGCTTCCAAACTCAGATATCCAGCGGCAATAGCTTGTTTTACAACTTCACGAATCTGCATGGTAGAAATGTCCCTCACTAAATTTTAACTAATCAAAAGCCAACTAATTACTAACAGGAAGTTTCGGAAGCCGTCTCGCCAAAAATTTCAAATTTTTTCAGCTCGCGAGACTCTTGTTTCACTCCTCCGGACATAGCTGCTAGTTGCAAAGCCATAAAAGCATTTAAGTCTTCCAAGTCATACTGGGTGGTCGTTAACATCCGCCGCAGTTGATTTTCGGCTTCAAGGGTTAGATAGCCTAGAGTCAGAGCTTGGTGGGCGAGATCGCGAATTAGTACCATAACACTTCGGGATTTTATTGGTTCAAGCCTCAGTATCAACTGTTTTCACAGAATCAGCAGTGACGGCTATTGCTCGATAGGTGTGACATTGTTACGGGCCACTCGTGACAGCCGGAGTCGCAGAGTGTGACTAAGTATTTGCACGGTTGTGACGGCGATCACGCGGGGGATGCCAGAGGAGGAGCGTCCGAGTGGGGAGTCGGAGAGTGTCCGGGTGTCTGGGTGGGGGAGTCGGAGAGTGTCCGAGTGGGGGAGTCGGAGAGTGGGAGCATTTTTCTTCTTCCCTGGGACTAATGACTAATGACTACTGCCTTCTACCTTCAGAAGACGCTCAACGTCTATAATCAGCAAGTTAAATATTTACGGCAAGACATATGGAACTAGCTCATAAAGATTTGCTACAACAAATAGCCCGACTATCGGAAACTTATGCTAATTTGGCCGATCGCCTGTCTCAAGCAGCAAAACAACTGCAAGACTCCGGTCTTCCTCCCTCTGACAGCTTGCTGCAAGAAGTAGCCGCCTACAGCCGCAACTTTGCTGCAGTCCAAAAACAAGCTCTCGAACTCAACAAATCCGCGATCGCACCGGGGGAAATTGCTTCCCTCAAAGACATTCAAAACTTAGTCGAGACTGCCGCAGCTTCTGAAGGTAAAGCAGAAATTCGCGATGCAGCATTGAAAGTGATCGATCGAGTATTGGCGATCGCCCACCGCGAACAAAGCGACTTCGCACCCTTACAATCAGTTCATGCCAAAGCCCGCGAACTGCAACGCGCGATTTCCGAATCAACCCCAACTCAACTGCATTCTGACGCAGAATCCTTAGTCAGCGGCAAACACCCAGTTTCAGCAGTGCTCGCCCTGGTGGAACAGCAAGACAAATTAGATGACGAACAGTGGGTAATTCTCGAAGAAACAGTCAGCGCCGCTTTTGGCAAACAAATAGCCGTAGCCATATCCAGAGGCAAATTAACTATTGCTGAGATGGTAAAAGCAGCACCTGCAAAAGTCGAACCAGCATTTAAAGCAGCGCCAGAACAAAAAATCAGCGCCGAACCTTTGCCAGAAGTGATTGTCATCCCGTCAGGAAATGTTGCACCGAAACAAGTTACAGTTGCGCCACAGATCCAGATTTTGGAATCCCCCGCACCTTCTGTCCCCATGCACGAGGTAATTATTGTTCCCAGCGTGGAAGTACCTCAGTCTCTTCAGACAACCGGTTCGGGGAACATTGTTTTTGGGGCACCCCGGAACATTCAACCAACGGTGGCAGCAGAGGGCGGTTTGGGAATCAAAGTTTTGGTGCACATTCAGGGAATTGGCGATCGAACTTTCGGTTCTCAAGAATACGCGGGTTCTAAGGGTCAAGGGCGGCGCGTCGAAGGATTTGCGATTAATATCGATCCGCCAATTCCCGGCTTAAATGTCGAGTACATGGCTCACGTCGAAGGTGTTGGCGATACTCCTTGGCTTAGCGAAGGAGAATTGGCAGGTTTTCGGGGTCAAGCGAAACGAATTGAGGGATTTGCGGTGCGGTTGAGCGGGCCGCAAGCTGATAATTACGACGTATTTTATAGCGCTCACATTCAGAATATCGGCGACACCGATGTGTCCTCCAACGGCGAATATTGCGGCACTCGCGGCAAAGCTTTGAGAATCGAGGGCATCAAAGTTTGGATCGCGCAGTCTGCGAGTTCCCAAGTTGTGGCGCCTGTGGGTTTAAAAGTGTTGGCGCATATTCAAGGAATTGGCGATCGAACTTTTAGCGATCGAGAATATGCAGGCACTCGCGCCAAAGGCCTCCGCGTGGAAGGATTTCAAATTAAAATAGAACCTCCCGTGCCAGGTTTAAATTTGCAGTACATGGCTCACGTTGAAGGAGTTGGCGATACTGCTTGGATCTCGGAAGGGGAGTTAGCTGGATTCCGGGGCAAAGCCAAGCGGATTGAGGGATTTGCCGCGCGGCTGACAGGGCCACAAGCTGATAAATACGACGTATTTTACACAGCTCACATTCAGAATGTAGGCGATACTCCTGTTACTACTAACGGTCAATATTGCGGCACTCGCGGCAAAGGTTTGAGGGTTGAGGGGATGACGGTTTGGGTTGAGGCGAAAGCGTAAAAATTGAGAATGAATGGAAAATTGGTAGTTGCATTTTCCATTCATTTTGTGTTGTTATATCATGTCCGGTTGGTTCGTTTTTGTATAATGTGCGCTCTCCTAGGAGCAGGTTTTATAAACCATTTCCGCCAAAAACTAATAATCCCATAAACCCGCCCCCTCTCAACGGTAAACCTCAATGTACATTTGTTCCATTTGATAAAAGTCAAGGTTGATATAGGTTATTAGTTGTGGGGGGCGGGTGTATGAGATGCTCCCAAGCTTGCATTAACAAGCTTAGTATTCAATTGCCTGTCAGTTCTTTCATAAATCGGAGTAGAGCGAGAGCAAACAATGACACCAACAGTCTTAGGTATAGACATCAGTAAAAAAGACTTTCATGTCTGATTACTGAAAGAAAGTCGTCGTGCGACTCAACCCAAAAAGTTTACGAACAATACTCAGGGCTTTGAGAGTTTACATAACTGGCTGACACAACAAAGTGTAGTCGAACTCCATGCAAGCACATGGAAGCTACTAGCATTTAGGGGTAAGCTTGAGCAGAATTCCTTCATGGGGAAGGTTTTCAGGTTTCGATCCTAATTATTTGACTGCTACCCCTTGACAGGTAAAGACAGTATCTACCAAATAACGACAACAACCAAATCGGATTTTGTCGATCTGTTGTAGGGCGGGCGGGTTTATGTAGATTCTTTGTACTTATTAAATATTGTTGGTAAAACCGGCCGCTACCAGATAATGAAAGGAACAGAATTCGATTTTGTCGATCGCCAAACGGGAAGGCACTTGCTAGATGCCCTGTATGAAAAATTTGCCAAACCCCAACTGCACGATACTTTTAAACCCAATAACCCGTCTATTTACATTCGGCACGAGTCAGGGCAAGTTGTTGATGGAAATTATATCATAGAAAAAGTGTTTGAAGACTCTCGCACTGGTTTTTATGCTGAAAGTCGCGTTCCCATTTCTGGCAATAATCCGCCTGTTTTGGTGATTCGCGGATATGGTTCTTGGTATCCTTTTGAGCACGTTTTGGAAGATACGCCAGATGTATTTATGGCCAAACTAGAACGCCAGTTAAAATCCGCGCAAACTGCGGGTGCTATTGATTGGATAAAGCAGCAATTTCACAGCGGGAATCCGCCCGATGTCATCGGAGAAAGTTTGGGCGGCAAAGTTGCTCAGCAAATAGCCGCAAAATACCCGGATTATATTCGATCAACGGTAATTTTTAATTCTTTAGGCGTTTCGGAAAAGTTAGCTAAAACTTCCACGGCTAACAATGTTTTTCACTACTTTACTTTAGGCGAAAGGTATGCTTTCTGGGCAAATGAAGGCGATTATATACCGGGAACGATTTTTGTGATTTCCCAGAAAGGCAACAACTGTTGTTATAACATCGAAGAGGCGATCGTCCGAATGGCGCGTTTTGAAGGCAAGTTTCAGAAAAGACGAGCCCTGGTGGTAGTATTGGCTCAGTTGCTTTTGGTAAACAGACACAATGCGATCGTCCTGAACAAGAAAAAGCCGGTAGTCGTTCAGATCGATCGCACTCAATTGCAAATTTTCCGAAAAAAGCGCTTTGTTTAAACTCAGACAGAATTGCTTCAAGCCACAGATGGCTGGTTTTCTCGCGCTGCCACTGCCAGAAGCAGACAAAGTGCTGCGATCGCTTTTTCCCATTCTTGCTTTACAGCGGTGGGTTGAACTTCCTCAAAGGCGCTAACTAAACGAGGAATCGCTCGTTCTAATGCCTCTCTGGGAATTGATTTGTGCAGATCAACTAAACGAGTTAAACTTTCTTGATTCTTCAAAAAACCGACTACCCATTTCGTAGTATGATCGGGACTGTTAGGGACGTTTTTAATTCCTAGTTCTGTTTGCAACCAGTCGTAAAAAGGCGGAAGCTTTTGAGCTAAAACAGTTCCAGCAGTTAGCAAAGTTTCTTTGAGCAAACCACTATCCAGACTTCCCAAGATTTGATTGAATTCCGGTGAATCAAGCAAGCTGGTTAATGGCAGTGAAAGCAGGGCTTCTGAAGCGTCAGGGGATACATTTAAAGTCCGCGAAAATGTTTGCAGCATGGGAAAGTCTCTGGTAGGGATGACTTTTTTAGCCTAACAATCACGCGAATCAATGAATATGAGCTACCTCATATTAGCAAAATTGTAACATCTCGATCGCCAAACAAGCATCTAAATCTAGCTGTACATATCTGCGTAAATCTGTGTGCATCTGCGGTTAATAATTCTCTGTTAAAAATTCTACACAAATTCTCCCTTAGCAACCATCACCACCTTACCACCCACCAAAACTGCTATTTCCCCTTCATTTTGAACTGCTTGTAACAACAGCAAAGAACGTCGATCGATTTCATAACCCTGCTCAACTCTGACATCAATCTTTGCTAACCCATAATAAGCATATTCTACCAAATATCCAGCCAAACAGCCGTTAGCACTGCCAGTCGCCGGATCTTCTGGAATTCCTAATGAATGGGCAAAAACTCGCACGCTTAAATCATTAAGGTCGCTGTAGGTTTCTGGGCAAAATATCAAAATTTCTTTCGCTTCCATTGTATCAACTAGCTCAAAATATTTATCTAAGTTGACTTGAGCTTTTTTGAGCGAGGCGAGAGTTTTTAATGGGACAATTATAAACGGCACTCCCGTAGAAACTTCTTGAATAGGGAAGTTGGCATCAATTTCATCTGGTTCTAAATTCAAGACATTTGCCAGACTTGCGGCTGATAAAACTTGACCAAAACTAGGCGGGTTTTGTCGCATCCACACAATATCTGCCGATTCATTGTGATAATTAAAAGTAACTGGAATTTGACCGACGGCTAGATTGAGAATTACTCGATCGACCTTTTCGCGAATAATCTCTTGCTGCAACACAAACGCAGTTCCCAAAGTCGGATGACCGGCAAAGGGCAATTCCTTCTTGGGCGTGAATATCCGCACGTCATAGCCGCCATCTCGCGGATCGGGCGATCGAATAAACGTAGTTTCTGAATAATTAATTTCCCTCGCTATCAGCAGCATTTGGGCCTCAGATAGTTCGGCAACTCCCGCACCGCAAAATACAGCTAGCTGGTTGCCAGCATATTTTGACTCGGCAAACACGTCAACTATATAAAAATTCACATTTCCCTCGTTCAACAGTAGTTTGTGTAGCAGCGGTTTCAACCGCCGAGTATTTCTTGTTACCAGGCTCTGCCTGGTAACAGAGATCCAGAGGCTCCGCCTCGCTACTTCAAACAGCGAATTGCCTCCAACATTCCCCTGGCTTTATTGAGCGTTTCCTCATATTCCATATCCGGGTTAGAATCAGCCACCAAACCAGCGCCTGCTTGCACAGAAACCGAATGTTTATCGCCTCCTTGAGATCGAACAACCATAGTCCGAATTGCGATCGCACTATTCAATTGTCCCTCAAAATCATAATACCCATAAACCCCAGAATACGGCCCCCGGCGACAACCTTCCAACTCGTGCACAATCTCCATCGCCCGAATCTTCGGAGCACCGCTAACCGTACCCGCAGGAAAACCAGCTTTCAACAAATCCCAAGCTGTCTTATCCTCAGCCAATTCTCCCACCACATTGCTCACAATGTGCATCACATGAGAATAACGCTCAATTCCCATTAATTCGTCAACTTTTACAGTACCGTTTCGGCAAACTCTGCCTAAATCGTTCCTACCCAAATCAACTAACATGACGTGTTCCGCAATTTCCTTGGGATCTTGCAGCAATTCAGCAGCCAAAGCATCATCTTGTTCGGGGGTTTGACCCCGGCGGCGAGTGCCGGCAATCGGTCGCAAAGTTGCAATCTTTTTGCCATCAGCAGTATTTTCCGCCTTCACCATAATCTCGGGACTCGAACCGATAATCTGCCAATCTCCGAAATGAAAATAAGCCATGTACGGAGAAGGATTAATCAGACGCAAAGAGCGGTAAAGTGCAAAAGGATCGCCACTGTATTCAGATTCCAAACGCTGGGAAATAACTACTTGAAAAATATCTCCGGCTTTGATATAATCCTTAGCCTTTAAGACATTGGCACAATACTTTTCACGGGTAATATTGCTAGTATAAGCCAATTCTGTATTTCCGGTTGTGGAACGGGCATCTTGCCCGTTATTGGGAGGTGTCCATTCTATGAGAGTAGATTGCCGGGAAAGCGGCGATTGCAGCTTCTGAACTAACTTACCAACCCGATCGCACGCTTGCTGATAAGCCTCTGCCAAATCAACGCCAACCTCGCGCAAATCCGCATAGGCGACAGCCCAAATTTTCCGCTTCACCTGGTCGAAAATCAGCAAATTATCCACCTGCATCCACAATCCATCCGGCAAATCATTCTCGCTGGCTGGATGCACGGGAACTCGCGGTTCTATCCACTTAATTAACTCGTAACCCCAAAAACCGAATAGCCCGCCAATTCCCGGCGGTAACTGCGGCAATTTCACCGGTTGATAAGACTCCAAACATTCAGTTAAAGCTACAAACGGATCGCCCGTAAATACTTTTTCGGAACCGTCACGGTAAACTTGAGTTGTACGATCGCCCCTTGCCTCCAAAATCCACAACGGATCGCACCCTAAGAAACTATAACGCCCAAGTTTTTCCCCACCTTCCACCGACTCCAGCAGAAAACTGTAAGGTTGACCCGCACAAACCCGATACCACGCAGACACCGGCGTATCCAAATCAGCAACCCATTCTTGATACACGGGTACAAAATTGCCTTGTGTCGCCAGTTCCGAGAATTGTGAGAAATCGGGAAATATCATATACTAACTTCGCTATACAATCAATAAACAAAAGACGGAAACCAACATCCCTCCGGCGATCGATACTCGCCAACTGCCATCACCGCCATCGGCTTGAGGGCGCGCAGCCCCTCTTGCAAGCACCAGCGAAACAAACTTGCGTACCTCAGCGGCAAGTGAAAAGAAAGCGATTCTTCGGAACTGTACGCAGCAGCCCCCAACAGTAAAGCCTGCATATCGGCTTCAGTTTCCGCGATGCTGTGGCTCAAAGCCGACACCGCACAAGTATAAGCCACAATCCGACCTTGTTTACAAGCAACCCAAGGAGAATAGAAATTCAGGGCGTCTTCAATCTCCGAAGTTCGATCGCACCCGCACAGTTTTTCGCACAAAGCCGCACATTCACCAACATCCTCACTACTCATCGGGCGCACCTCAAACCCATGCGGAGGCTGGCTGCGAAACTTCCCTTCCATTAACACGAAAGGTTCCTTCACCTCAAAACCCAAAGAAGCGTACAGCGACAGCGACGCCATATTAAAAGATTCCTGAACCAAACGGATACCCACAGCGTCCTGTCCCCGTTCCAGCAAAGCTTTCATGATTTCGCGCCCCGTGCCGCAGCCTTGAAAAGTTCGATCGACACTGACGGGCCCGATACCGCGAATCGGGTTGCGTTCGTCCATAAACCCGCACCCGACAACGGCACCAGAGCTCTCGGCTACTATGCCAAAAAACAACGGACTTTCGATCACAAGACCAATAATTTCAGTGGAAAACTCCAGCGTCGGAAAATCTGTAGGGAATTGATGGCGATCGGAAATACCTTTAAAAGCTTCATAATTAATGCCAGCGCAAACATCGATATCAGAAGGCTGCGCTCGCCTGATTGCGACATTCATTATTTAATGTAACGATTAACTTTTAATAAGATTTGAAGTTTGCAGTAGTATTTTGGCGCTGCGGGCTTAGCCTCCCGCGCCCGAATACTACTGCAAAAACAAGTTTACAAGCTGAGCCTTACAGGGAATATTACCTATGTTTTGCTCAGCCATGCAGTCACGATCTAAGGATCGAAAGTCTTCTTACCGGTAAACTTCAGCTTGGCCGGATTGGTATTGCTGCCAATATTGCGGTCAATCTTACCGTTGTAGGGACGACCTTCGTTCACCTTCTCAGGGAACACGCCATCCTTGGGATGCAGGTACTCAGTAGTACCGTCGGGAAACACGCGGTAAATTTTGTAGTTCGTGATTTTGAATTTAGCCCGCAGTTGCTGGCCGCCCAAAGCGATGCACTGCTCCTTCCGGGGCAGATGCAGCAAGTTGTCGCCTTGACGCATAATCGCAGCGCCACCAGTAGGCATTTCAAAAACCTGCTCCTTGGGGCTAGTCCAAGTGATAGCGTACTTCTCTTCAACTAGCGCCTTGGTCAGCAAGCCGCCTGTGCTGCCGCCGAAGATTGGGGGTTGTCCAGTAAGTTGTTCGGCCATAGATATATCCAAAGGATTTTTACGGCATCGTATCATCGAGACTGCACGCTGTTCTCGAAATTGTAAGGAAAATTAACAGTTTTTTGGCGATCGATCTTTTTTGATAATTGATAATTAGTAATTAATAATTCATAATTGGTAATTTCCACCAAAGTTAGAAAACAAAATTAGGCAGCACGAATCCCGAAAAAATAATCAAAAAAAAACAGCAATTATTCTGGTGCTTGTGGGGCACCAGAATAATCGCACATTCCCCCAATTTCCCCCCACATACGATCGCACAATTTACCGCGCCAACCCTAAGTCAAGAACCAATTAGGGTCATAGCCTCGCGGAATTTGGCTCAAAGCAGTCCAAGTTTCTCGATCGACAATCCCGTCGGCGTCAATCCCAAAGCTTTTTTGAAATGCGCGAACAGCTTTGTCCGTCAAAGTAGCAAAGTCGCCGTCAATTTTACCGCCATAATGCTGGGAACTTTTGAGAACTTCCTGAACAGTAGCGACTGCTTCGCCCGAACTGCCGAATTTGAGTACCGGCATATTAACTGGAGCTCCAGTATAAAGCGCCTGCCAAGTCAGCGGCCCGACAATTCCGTCCGGCGACAAGAAAACCCGAAACTGAAACAGTTTCACAGAAAAATCAACGGCTTTGTTAAAAATTCCTTTAGCAGGGTGCCGATAAAGTTGCAACTTGGTTAGCAGTTGTTCGAGTTCCAATACCGCTTTACCTTGGGAACCTAATTGTAGTTGTGGCTTTTTGGCCATAGGTTGAGTAGATTTCATCTGGGTTGTAGGTGACATAATCGATTTTGCTAACCTCTAGGTTGGAGTATTCTTATGGGAAAAAACTTTTTCCGGGCGAAACATTTGCATCATCAAGTTTTCACGAATCAACACTGGCGCCGGCAGTGCCTCAACAGATTCGATCGACTTTTACCATCTCAGGACTTGTACACGGAAGACTTATTCTCGGAATATCCCTACGTGTTCTGTAGCCCAACGCTAAATTTTGTTTAACAACTGGGTTTAAGACGGCCACCGCGTCCTGAATCTGCTTTGATATTTTCTATCCTAAAGCTGAACACCGTCACGCCGCATCACCTGTAAGGCTGATGTAAGAGGGTGAGGGTTGAGGGTAAGACGGGGTGTAGCAGCGGAGGTGGCTTCTGCGGTGAAAACTTTTCTGTGCGATCCTGTATCGATCGATTAATTCGATCGATACTTGCGCGCTCAGACCCCCACAAACCCGGTTTTTTACAATATATTCCATGTAAATGTAGTACGGAGAAACCGGGTTTCTTGAACAGAATCAGTAAGGATGCGAGAACTGTAAAGAAACCGGGTTTCTGGGGTGTACTTCATAAACCTTGAATACGGTGTATAAATTGAGTCTAAACAGTGGGAATAGTAAAGTGAAATTCACTTCCTCTATCTTTTCCTGCGGAATCTACCCAAATTTTACCGCCCCAACCGGCAACAATCTGTTTGCAAATTGCCAATCCCAAACCGGTACCGCCGGCGCTGCGGCGCAAAGCTCCTTCTTCTTGATAAAATCGATCGAACACTACTTTTAAACTATTCGCCTCTATTCCCCTCCCCGTATCGGCTACGAGCACTTCCACCATCCGAGAACCGTTGCATTTCGCTCGCACTGTCACGCTTCCCTGGGGTGTGGTGAATTTGCAAGCGTTGTCTAGCAGTTTGGAGAGCACCTCCACCAACCACTCTCCGTCAGCTTGCACTAAAGGCAATTCTGCGGACACCTCGGCGATAATTTCCGGTAACTGTTGATCGACTGTGCGCGATCGCACGCTGCTGAGGGCTAAATCAACGCATTCTTGCAGCGTCAGCGATTCTACATTCCACTGGACTCGCCCGCTTTCTAAGTGAGAAAGAGTTAAGAAATCCTGCACGAGTTTCCGCATTCTATCGGCATCGCCGAGGGCAGTTTCTAACATGATTTGCCGCAATTCTGCGGGCATATCTGGTTCGGAGTTCAAACTTTCCAAACACACTTGAATCGTAGAAAGTGGAGTGCGAAGTTCGTGTCCGGTGATGGCAATTAGATTGCTACGAGTGCGGTCTAATGCTTCTAATTGTTGGTTGAGTTCTTCTAAATGAGCGTAGGTTTCTGCTTGAATTAAGGCGGCTCCGAGTTGGGTGGCGATCGCCTCTACTAAAGCAATTTCGTCTTCTTCCCAAGCCAAAGTCGATCGACACTGGTGCATTTCCACCATTCCCAAAACCCGCCCCTGATAAAGCACTGGCACCATTAACCAAGAGACAATTTGCCAATTTTTTACAGCTTTTCCCAGGAATTTTGTATTGACAATCAGCGGGTGTTGTGATGTGTCTTGGATGTAAACTCGCTCTTGCCGCGCCACCGCGTCGCTCCATATTTGATTTTCCTGCAACAGCCAAGTCTGATCCAGCATGGAACTAGCGCCCGGACGCAAAAACTCGCGATCGATTTTGACCGCCACATCTGCGGCCTTGCAGCGATAAATCAAACATCGGCTTGCTGACAGGGCTGTTCCCAGTTCATGCACTGCGACTTCGACGATTTCTTGCGGGTTGAGAGACTGCCGCATTGCCGTTGTAATTAAATTTACGAGGCGTTCTTTGCGTTCCTGGGCGGCAATGGCGCTGTATGCTTTGAGCAGTTTGTGCTGGCCTGCTTGCAAGTAGGTTACTAAGCGTTCTGTAAAAGCGTCGCTCAATTTGGGATTGGGAATTTTTGAGTTTTTTCTCGTACTTATGTCGGGTTTGGCGGCTTTGGAAGTGGCGGATTTCCTCGTTTTTTTCGGTGTTTTGAGCTTGTAAGTAGTTCGCGCTCGATCGATCTTTTCGGCCAATTCCGGGCGATAAGTGACAATTCTATCGAGCAACAATGCGGCTGCTTTGGAGCTTACCTCGCGATCGAACGTCCAAATTCCTTCAAATCTGCGAGCTTGATCCATCAACAGTGGCCCGCGATCGTCCTGGTTGTCGATCGGCACAATTTTTTCTTGACAAATCAGGCAAGTTGAGTAGTGTTCCCCCAGTACCACTAAGTGCCACTCTTTACTTAATCCGTCCTCCGGTGCAAACGCCACAGTTTCGTGACACTCCGAAGAATTTTTAAACTCAGTTTCCGGTGCTGCCAGCACGTATACCTGAGAGGATCGTGAGGCAATTCGCCGGTAGCGGTGAGCTTCCTGGCGGTAGAAGCGCTCTCGCTGAAAGCTGGCAATCACTAGCGGTTCGTCGTCGGAACCCGCCAAAACTAAGTCTTCCATCGCGTGAGACAAGGCTGTCATGGAAGATTTGAAATAAATTTGTGCCCGCAGTTGGGGCAAAGCATGCAGAAGTTCTGCCAGTAGCGAAATAGGGACGATCATCTAGCCTTAAACGTGCATTTTTGCCGATGACAAAACAGGATCGATAGGAGGTTTAGAGCGATCCTTCTTCAGTATCTAATAGATTTACAGCACTTGGTAAGTAAAGTACAAAAAAATTGGTTTCGCTCTCCTGGGGTACCCCGGTGTTGGCCCAAATTCGCTCCGCCGTGCCCGCCCAGATTCCTAGTTTCCCTGTACTTGAGTGTCAAACTATCCTCGCTCTATTGGATATCAGTGCCATAATTATCGCTTTTTGGCGATCGATCTGGTTAATCGGTAATTAAACTTTAAAAAAGCGCAAAAAATTAGCCATTAGTTAAAAACTAACGACCAATTATTTTGACGACCGATCCCAAGAAACCCAGTTTTTACCCACAATCTATGAATAAACCGGGTTTCTGACACCTAACGTGTAAGTCCTATATTTTTTTGAGGCATCGCGCCTGAGTATAAATGCTGCGGCTGTGGTTTGATCAGGCTAGTTCGCCCCCTTCGTCGTTGCCGCCCGGAGATGATTTGTAGAGAGCATCTAATTGTTCGCGGGCGTCTTGGACAGTCAGCGAACGCATCACTAACAGTGGCTCATTGACTATGTTCCCTTGTTCATCTAAAAGTTCTGGATGCGGTACAGATTGAGAACCCGGATAGGATGGGTGGCGATTATTTGCCCTGAATTGTTGAGGACGCTGGGACTCCATACCTACGGTGACGAGACTGCGGATTAAGTTACCGACTGCCAGAAAGGCAAGAACGGTAAAAGCTAAAATATAAAGCAGGTGCAACATTATCTTCTCCTCCGGGCTAAACAGCCACACAGCAATTTACAAATGTGTTTCAGCAAGTATTGACACTCCCGGCCGTAAACGCGGGGATTCTTGGTTCACTGACATACCTTTAAACTATTCATCCCTTTGGCAATATTTAAACCAAAAACCCGTCCAATTGAACGAAGCTTCGAGCCTAATTTGAATAGTCCCAGAGGGCTTGTCTCCCCAAGCGTTAAGGGCTCATTCCCTTTGTTCCCGTATGCCCTTGGCGTACATCTAACTACTAAGATTTTGAGTTTTCTGGTATGGGTGCGCGATGGCTACCCTAGCTATGTTTTTGTGGTTTTCGCCACCCACGAGACATTATTGTTTCCTAGCCAGTCATTTTGGGGTTGGTTATCCATTCGATGCTCGCGGTTATTCTACCTGTATCTATTTGTAGTATAGGGTACTATTTGGGAAACTTATAGAACTTTTTGGAAATAAAGCCTTCCTAAAAGGACGGGATTTAAAACCCAATTTTCTGATAACTTATTAACTGGAAATCTGTTTGAGGTTGTCAAGTGGGCCGCCACATTTCCCAATGTTGGGGATTTGACTGCAAATTTAACTTGAACTCGCTTCCTTATTTTCCAGGGGGAGCTGACTGCAATGAGCGAAAGCGCGCCGATACTTGCCAGCATTCGGCGAGCAGTCTGTGCCACGGCATCAGTGCTGCTGTTTCAATCCCAACTTGACCTCCGGTTGCTTGAAATAGAGCTTTAGCCGCGCCTACTTCTTGCTGAGCCTGTTTGACTCGCGCCAGCAAGTCAGATTGATCTTCGTCGCTGAGAAAGGGAATTTCCTCAGTTTCTAAGAGGTTTGCCGATCGATCGAACCAGTAATTGAAATCCTCTAACAGCGGTTCCAGTAACGCTTTGAGCAATTCTGGCTCGGGCAAGTTGGAATTAAGCATGGATTAAAAGTGGGTTATTTATCTATTATAGTCTTAGACGGTCTTTACAAATTGTAACATATTTTTAACAAAAATTCCATAATTTAATAACAATTAGCCGGTGGGTGTGAATAAATTTAACTGTGCCAGCAGCGATTTTGGAGTGGAAATCCCCAAATTGTGCAATATCGGCTCAGACTCGCTAGCAATAGCTCATAGCAGAAGGAAGTTCGGCAAGGGATTCGCTTTCTTCGGATGTAACTCACATCTTGCACCATTCTCAATTACTTCTTTAGGAACAGGCTTTTCGGCCTGTTCCACAAGAAAACTCATTCTTTGTGGAACGGGCCGGAGAGCCCGTTCTTGACAATGGTGCAACATCTGAGATGTAACGGATGTAACGGATGAAAGGAAAAAGAAAGAAGCAAGAAAAAAACTATGCCCAATGGCCAATGCCCAATGCCCAATGCCCAGAATGACCTAATTTCTCGGAGTGTCCCCCAGTCGGAAGTCGGCGCTTGCTGTCCCAATCTGAGTAAGATAGAAGCAACTGCAACTAAATTAATTGCTAATTCAGCCGATGTCTAGCTCAGAATCCATGTCCGCTCCAGAAGAGTCCGTTAAGATTGAGTTGCCCCGCACCAGTGAGTCGGAGGCACTAAAAAAAATTCGCCACACCACCTCCCACGTTATGGCGATGGCGGTGCAGAAGTTATTTCCCAAGGCGCAAGTGACCATCGGCCCTTGGATTGAAAACGGTTTCTATTATGACTTTGACACTCCCGAACCTTTTACGGAACAGGATTTAAAAGCCATTAAAAAAGAGATGATCAAAATCATCAACCGTAAATTGCCTGTAATTCGGGAAGAAGTCAGCCGCGAGGAAGCGGAACGCAGAATTAAGGAGATTAATGAACCTTACAAATTAGAAATTTTAGAAGGTTTGAGCGAACCAATTACTCTTTACCATGTGGGGGAGGAATGGTGGGATTTGTGCGCCGGGCCTCACTTGGATAATACCAGTGAGTTGAATCCAAAGGCGATCGAGCTAGAAAGCCTAGCAGGCGCTTACTGGCGCGGCGACGAAACCAAAGCTCAGTTACAGCGCATTTACGGCACTGCTTGGGAAACTCCCGAACAATTAGCAGCATACAAACACCGCAAAGAAGAAGCCTTAAGGCGCGATCACCGTAAATTAGGCAAAGAATTAGGCTTGTTTATCTTTGCCGATCCGGTGGG
Organism: Microcoleus sp. LAD1_D5; assembly: GCF_036702115.1. NCBI lineage: Bacteria > Bacillati > Cyanobacteriota > Cyanophyceae > Oscillatoriales > Microcoleaceae > Microcoleus > Microcoleus sp. LAD1_D5. The sequence goes on from NZ_JAUBSA010000031.1 coordinate 55,086, forward strand.
CCCTGGTTTGCCTTTGTGGACGCCGAAAGGCACTGTTTTGAGAAGTATTTTAGAAGATTACTTGAAACAAGAACAAATCAAGCGCGGTTATTTGCAAGTTGTGACTCCCCACATTGCCAGAGTCGATTTGTTCAAAATTTCCGGCCACTGGCAGAAATACAAAGAAGATATGTTTCCGCTGATGGCCGAAGATGAGGAAGCGGCAGCAAACGAACAGGGTTTTGTGATGAAACCAATGAACTGCCCTTTTCACATTCAAATTTACAAAAGCGAATTGCGTTCCTATCGAGAATTGCCCATGCGCTTAGCGGAATTTGGCACAGTTTACCGCTACGAACAATCGGGAGAATTGGGCGGTTTAACGCGGGTGCGCGGCTTTACGGTGGATGATTCCCACTTATTTGTCACGCCGGAACAGTTGGATGCTGAATTCTTGAATGTGGTGGATTTGATTCTGTCAGTCTTCAAGAGTCTGCAACTGAAAAACTTTAAGGCGCGTTTGAGTTTCCGCGATCCGAACAATTTAGAGAAATACATCGGTTCCGATGAAGCTTGGGAAAAGGCTCAAGGTGCAATCCGCCGCGCGGTGGAAACTTTGGGAATGAATTATTTTGAGGGAATCGGGGAGGCGGCTTTTTACGGGCCGAAACTCGATTTCATTTTCCAAGATGTTTTGGATAGAGAATGGCAGCTAGGAACTGTTCAGGTAGATTACAATTTGCCCGAACGTTTTGATTTGGAATACGTCGCTGAAGACGGCACTCGCAAGCGCCCGGTGATGATTCACCGTGCTCCTTTCGGTTCTTTGGAACGCTTAATCGGGATTTTGATCGAGCAGTATGCAGGGGATTTTCCGCTGTGGTTGGCGCCGATTCAGGTGCGGTTGTTGCCTGTCAGCGCCGAGTTTTTGCCGTTTGCGAAGGAAGTGGCGGCGAAGATGAAAATGCTCGGAATGCGCGCTGAAGCTGATGAGAATAGCGAGCGTTTGGGCAAGTTGATTCGCAATGCTGAGAAGGATAAAATTCCGGTGATGGGTGTTGTGGGTGCGAAGGAAGTTGAGGCGAATAGTTTGAATATTCGGACTCGGGCTTCTGGGGAGTTGGGGGCGATTTCGGTTGATGAAGTGATTAGGAGGTTGCAGGCGGCTATTAGTAGTTACGGCGATTTTTAGATATTGCAAAATTCCACCCTGCTATAATAGAGTAATCTATTGTGGGGTGGATATTCTACTTGCTCGCTCAATCCTAAATTTCAAATAGCCGCACAACTGTAATTATTCACTTTTAAGGGGAGTTATTCAGAACATGACTTTTTCATACCAAACTGCCTTTGATGCTCGCACTGATTTAAAAAAGTACAAGGAAAATGCTTTAGCTCTTTTTGCATTACAGCTTAGATTTCAAATAGAGGATATTGACACCGTAGCCGCCACCTCTCTCACAGGAGGTGGTGATGATAAAAAATGCGACTTAATCTATGTGGATAAGGAGGCCGGATATATTATTGTTATACAAGCCTATATGGCTGATTTAATTAAAAATCCCAATAAACAGGCTGCATCATCTGATAAAGCTTCTGATCTTAACACCGCAGCAGCCTGGCTATTTAATTCTCCTCTACAGAATCTACCTGAAGGAATTCGCTCTGCTGCTGTAGAAGTTCGGTCTTCACTCAAAGCAAACCAGATTAGATTCGTACAGTTTTGGTATGTACACAACTTACCGGAATCAAAAAATGTTAAAGATGAACTTCAAATGGTAGAACAGACAGTTAAGAATGCCCTGAGAACACAATTTCCCAATTCAGAGGTTGAAAATGTAAGTACCCTAGAAGTAGGTCAAAAAACACTGGATGAGTGGTGTCGTGCTTTAGAGGCTCCTATCTTAGTTACTGATAAGTTTACTATTCCTATATTAGGAGGGTACACTATATCTGGCAATGATTGGGAAGCCTTTGTAACAGCTATTCCTATTACCTGGCTATATGAAGTATTTCAAAACTATTCTGACAATCTATTTTCTGCCAATGTCCGAGGATATCTGGGAAGTAGAAAAAGTGACAACAACATCAATAATGGCATTAAAAGCACTGCCAAGGATGAGCCAAATAATTTTTGGGCTTTTAATAATGGTATCACAGCTTTAGTATCGGAATTTACATTTAAGGATGCAGAAGCTAACCAATCTCAAGAAATAGGTAGTGCTGATACACTAGAAATTAGCGGAATTTCTATAGTGAATGGAGCGCAGACAACCGGAGCATTGGGTAGTTTAGATACTTCTCCTGACGGTACAGGATATGTACAAGCTAGGTTTGTAAAATGTAATAATATCAGCACGATCAGAAAAATAATTGAATACAACAATAGGCAAAATGTAGTCGAAGCATCTGACTTCCGCAGTAACGATTCAATCCAGCGACGCTTGCGTCAAGAGTTTGCAAATATTCCAGATACAACTTATTCTGGTGGCAGAAGAGGTGGCTCTACAGATGTGATCCGCCGTCCATCTAACTTGTTACCATCTGATACAGTTGCTCAAGCTCTTGCAGCATTTCATCAAGATCCGGTAATTGCATATAATAACAAATCTGATATCTGGAGAGTAGATACGATTTACTCTAAATATTTTCCCGAACAAATATCCGCCAAGCATATTGTATTTGTTTATTCTTTACTTCGCAGTGTAGAGGCTAAGAAACTTCGACTTGTGGATAAGAGTAAAGCAAGCTCTCTGTCTGACGCAGAGGCTAAACAATTGGACTTTTTGCAAAGACGAGGTGCTCACTTCCTAATTACCTCAGCTATTGCTAATTGTCTCGAAACATTCCTGGATCAACAAGTTCCTAATGCTTTTAGAGTTTCTTTTGATACGAAAATTTCACCAGAAAAAGCGGAGAAATTTTGGGAACCAATTGTAGAAATTACTATTCCTTTTTGTCAACACCTGCTTACCGCCGTCGAAAGAAGTCTAAATAATGATGACGCAAAAGACGCAATCAGTAATTTCAAAGCAGTTGTAGAATCAACTAAACAGTATCATGTCTCTAGTTTTCAATCTTTCGCAAAGCTCGTTCAGATTCGCTCTTGAATCTATAGATAATGACAGGGATGCCGATATCCAAATAGTGATTTACCAATTTTATACAATAAGTAAATGAAGAGGAACTCGATTAATGCCTAATCCGTTTCCCGGGATGAATCCTTATTTAGAAAGTCCTGAAGTGTGGCGTTCAGTTCACAATAGGTTAATAGTGGCGATCGCAGATTTGTTAACTCCGCAATTACTGCCTAAATATTTAGTAGATATCGAACAAAGAATTTATCAACTCAGCGGCGAAGATGCTTTACTAATTGGCATTCCCGATGTCACAATACAACGCTCACTGGCTCCTACAACCGAGACTACTTCTAATGTCGCCGTTGCCGCTCCGCCCACCCAGTCTTTGAAGGTGAGAATACCTTGGCCAGTGGAAGTAAAAGAAAGTTATTTGCAAGTCATCGAAACTGAAACTAAAAAAGTAGTGACTGTAATTGAAGTGCTTTCTCCAACAAATAAGCGCCCTGGCAAAGGGCGAGAAATGTATGAAGCAAAGCGAGAAAGGGTGTTTGGTAGTCGCACTCATCTGGTTGAAATTGACTTGTTGCGAAGTTACCAACCTCTGCCAGTTTTTGGTAACGATATTGAGGCAAGTTATCGAATTTTAGTGAGTCGCGGAAATCAAAGGCCTTTGGCAGATTTGTACCTTTTCAATTTATCCGATATGATTCCTGCGTTTCCCTTGCCTTTGCGCGCGGGTGATGCGGAACCAATTGTAGATTTACAAGCGTTATTAAATGGGGTTTACGATCGCGCCGCCTATGACTTTAGAATAGATTACACTGCCGCACCCGTTCCCCCGTTGTCGGAAGCCGATGCTGCTTGGGCTGATTCTCTGCTTCGGGAGAGGGGATTGAGGGGATAATATGAAGTAGTAATCTGGGACGTATCTCAACCAAAGAAACCGGGTTTTTTGCTGTTTTGTGCGCTGTAATAAAGTATTATCGTGAAAAACCCGGTTTCTGGCCACCCGTGCATAAGTCCTAAGCAGGTAAATCCACAGGAGTTAAATCAATGCCTAATCCATTTCCGGGAATGAATCCTTATTTAGAAAGCCCTGACTTTTGGCCAGAAGTACATCACTTGCTGATTGGTATGATTCAGGAGTCTTTGGTTCCCCAACTGGTGCCAAAATATCGCGTTGCGATTGAAAAGCGGATTTATGAAATAAAGGGAGAACAATCTCTGTTAGTCGGGATTCCTGATGTTTCTATCCAGCGCAATCCGATTCCCAGAAATTCAACTACATCGAATGTGGCTGTGGCTACACGAACTACTGAACCATTGAAAATCAGATTAGCGATGTCTGAGGAGGTGAGAGAGGGGTATTTGGAGGTGATAGATATGGCGACTAAGGAAGTTGTGACAGTAATTGAGGTGCTTTCACCTGCTAATAAACGTCCGGGTAAAGGGCGCGAAATGTATGAAGAAAAGCGGGATAAGATATTCGCAAGTCGCACTAATTTTGTGGAGATTGATTTGTTGCGGGGTTGGGAACCTCTCCCAGTTTTGGACAATGATATTGCAGCCCATTATCGGATTTTGGTGAGTCGGGGAAATCAAAGACCTTTTGCGGATTTATACTTGTTTAATCTACCAGATGTGATTCCTTGTTTTTCGCTGCCTTTGGGTGCAGGCGATGTGGAACCGATCGTAGATTTGCAGGCGTTGTTGAATACAGTGTACGATCGCGCCGCCTATGACATTACCCTCGATTATATGGCTGAGTTAGTCCCTGCGCTTTCAGAATCCGATGCAGTTTGGGCGGATGCTTTGTTGTCCGAAACCAGCCTCCGACAATCTGAAACCTAAAAAACCCTACACAAAACGTTACATATTTGTTACCATCGTGGCGAGTCTGTCCTCAGCAGCCCCTCTATTAACCTTCTAAACTAACCACTATGAGTCAACCTCCCTCAGCAATTCCCGTCTCCGAAGAGTCCGCCGAAACTCAGACAGCACCGACAAACAATGCACCTCCACCTAGTTATGTCAAGCTGGCGATGCGGAATATGGTTCGCAAGCGGGCGACTTCTTTGTTTCATTTTGCCTTGACAGCGATCGGACTTTTAGGCGTACTCGTCGGTTTGGCTTTTCTCGATCGATATTTCAACTCTTAATCGGGGATTCAAACAATCAGCCTCTAAGTTCGAGCTCTATTTTCATTTTTCACAAATAGGGAGTTAAGCTGATTGTTCTGCCTGCCCGTTGCAATCTCTAAGAGATTACTGTATCTTGCCAGCAACAGCAAAATCCTTTGCCCCTGGATCGGACAATTTGAGATTTAAAAAAAATATAATATATTGCTTGACAGGAGATCCCAAAAATGTTAATAGAGGTGAATGTCGAAGACTGTTACGGGCTCGCCCAGCAGTCAGCCGACGCTTCCAACCTCCTTGAGATTGCAGCCTGCGGGGAGATTTGGGCCGAAACCTGGGAAAATTGGTTTAGCGTTTGGCTGGAAAACCAGGAAGAGTATGTGCCAGTCGCTCCGGGCTACGAAGTCAGTCTGCGTTTAACCGCCGATTCCGAGATGCAAGCCCTCAACCTCCAGTACCGCCAGCTCGATCGATCGACCGATGTACTAGCTTTCGCATCTTTAGAGGTAGACTGTCCTCAGCTAGAGGAAATGCAGTCATCCGAACCCCTATACTTGGGTGATATCGTCATCTCGATCGATACAGCTAACCGACAAGCCCAGCAGCAAGGACATCCCCTGAAGACCGAACTAGCTTGGCTCGCAGCCCATGGTTTTCTGCATCTTTTGGGCTGGGATCACCCGGATGAAGAAAGTCTGACTCAAATGCTAGATCAACAAGAAAAATTGCTGCAGGCGATCGGTCTTGCGATCCAAACAGCATAACTGAAGTTGATGGTGATTTAACAAATCATGTCAAGCCCAACATAACTTTCTGAAATTAAACCAAAACTTTAGTAAAAACTTAGAAAAGTTACCTAGACTTGATGAAGTTAATTTGAAAAGTGTAGCTTTCATTCATCTCTGTAAATTAAAGTTGGTTCTTTATGACACTAGATAGACCCTCAATTTCATCACAAATCGCACAGTTTCTGCCCATGCCTCAAGACTCTTCTAGCCAGACAGTCCAAGAGCCGAAAAAAGCCTTGAAATACAATCGAGAGCTGTCCTGGAAAATCGCATCTAGCTTAGCTACGAGTTTTAGATACGCTTGGGGGGGTCTGCGTTATGCTTTTGAAACTCAGCGCAATTTTCGGATTCACACTGTTATTGGCACTTTGGCGATCGGACTCGGCCTATTTTTGCAACTGAAACCTGTAGAAATATCTGTGATCGGCGTCACCATTGGCATAGTTTTAGCAATGGAACTGTTGAATACGGCGATCGAATCCGTGGTAGACTTGACAGTCGGGCAATCTTACCACGAACTAGCCAAAATTGCCAAAGACTGCGGTGCTGGAGCGGTTCTGGTATCGGCAATGGCTGCGATCATCGTCGGTACTGCACTTCTGCTTCCTCCTTTGTGGGCAGTCGTTCAAATTGCGATCGCCCGTCAGTAACTTATTGGGCGATTCCCTGCTGGATAGCTTCGCTTCACGCAAATTTTAGGTTTTAGATGACCAATTTGAGATTTTTAGTTTTATTCGTCTATATTGCAGCTATTTTTATCTTCGGCATCTATCTAAAATCTTGAAACCCTTGCTTTCAGGCAGCGAGTCAATCTAAAATCTAAAATCTAAAACCTAAAATCTAACTTAACCCGTGATTATAGTCATCGATAACTACGACAGTTTTACATACAATTTGGTACAGTATCTAGGAGAACTCGGTGCTGAGTTGCCGATAGCAAGCGAAGTGCAAGTCTACCGCAACGACCAAATTTCCTTAGCAGAAATTCGCCAATTGCAGCCAGCAGCAGTGGTGATTTCTCCAGGCCCGGGGCGGCCGGAAGATGCGGGAATTTCTCTGGAATTAATCAAAGAATTAGGCCCGACTCTACCAATTTTAGGCGTGTGCCTCGGACATCAAAGTATCGGTCAAGTATTCGGCGGCAAAATTGTTTCTGCACCCGTGTTGATGCACGGCAAAACTTCTCAGGTAGAACACGCAGGAGTCGGAGTTTTTCAGGGTGTGGAATCGCCGATGATTGCAACTCGCTATCACAGTTTGGTAATTGAAAAGCAGAGTTGTCCACAAGTGTTAGAAATTACGGCTTGGGTTGAAGACGGAACTATTATGGGCGTGCGGCACCGGGAATATCCGCACATTGAAGGTGTACAGTTTCACCCGGAAAGTATTTTGACGACTTCGGGAAAGCAATTATTGCGAAATTTCTTGGAACGGCTTTAGTTGAATTTCTCTGAATTTGTAGGGTTCGCTCTTATAGCACCTTACGGTGAGAGTAGGGTACACATTTTCGCACCTGAACCGCCCCAAAAAGGATACAAGCCCCCCACTCCTGTCGTGGTGAACCCCAAATTTTAGACTGCTGTTCGAGATTCCAGATTCAATGCTGCAAGTAAATCTAAAATCTAAAATCTAAAATCTAAAATCGACTGACGGTGTTTTGTGGTATAACAACAAACGACCAACACCCGACAACCCCAACCTAAAGATGAAACGGCGACAATTAATACGTTACGCACAGACGGGTTTGCTAGCAGCTTTCTTCACGGGTTTACCATCTGGATGGGAAAGGTATCAAGCTCAAACTGCTGATTCTTTGTCGGTTCAGTGGTTGGGGCACACTTGCTTCTTGTTCGCCGGAGGCGGTGCGAGGGTGCTGGTGAATCCTTTTCGCCCCCTGGGCTGTACGGCAGGCTATCGTTCTCCTAAAGTGCCAACAGATTTGATTCTGATTAGCAGCCGGTTGCTCGATGAAGGGGCGATCGACGGATTTGCGGGCAATCCCGGCCTTTTGTACGAGCCTGGGTCTTACAGGTCTAACGGGCTGCGGATTCAAGGGATTCGGACGGAAAAAGACCGTGAGGGAGGAAGGCGATTTGGGGTCAATGTGGCCTGGCTGTGGCAGCAAGCGGGCGTTAAGATTTTACACTTGGGCGGAGTTGCTGGCCCGATCGGCATTGAAGAACAAATCTTGATCGGGCGGCCCGATGTAGTGCTGATTCCCGTGGGCGGAGGGCCGAAAGCTTACACTCCGGCGGAAGCGAAGCAAACTTTGCAGCTTCTCAAACCGAAGATGGTGATTCCGACACATTTCAAAACCCAAGCCGCCGATGCTGCTGCGTGCGATTTGGTGCCGCTAGATGAATTCTTGGCGCTGATGGATGGTACGCCGGTGCGCCGATTGAATAATGACACGATTTCGATCAAATCTGCTGACTTACCCCAAACTGGTTCGGTGATTGAGGTTTTGAGTTACAGATTTAGCGGTTGATGCCCGATTTCTCAGCTTGCGTTATAGTAAGGAAGTTTTGGTCGATCGGGGATGCAAGAGAAATTTCTCTCTATCTTAGCCTCTGGCAACCTTGCCTTTTGTCGAGATTTGGCTAACATAACAATTCATGTTCACGGTTTTATCTCATAAGGAAATGCAAGCGCAATGAAAAATCAAAATTTACCTAGCTGGATGAAACAACTCACAGGTTTCGCAGGAGTAATCGGCGCTAGCGCGTTAATCGGTTTCCCGGCTTGGGCTCACATCACCTCCAACACCAATGTTGCTAATGCAACTCAAACTTCACAAGTTGCAGGAAAAGTGAAAACCGCTGCTTCACCGGCACCCACTTCCGCTTCACCTGCACCAACTGGCGCTTCACAGACACCAACTGGCGCTTCACCGGCACCAACTTCCGCTGCTAAGGATATTGTTGCTATTGCATCTGGCGACGCTCAATTCGAGACGTTGACGAAGGCTTTGGGAGCTGCAGGTTTGGTGACAACTTTACAAGGAAAAGGCCCTTTCACTGTTTTTGCTCCGACTGATGCGGCATTTGCTGCTTTGCCAGAAGGAACTGTGGAGAACTTGCTCAAACCGGAAAACAAAGCCCAACTTACTAAGATTTTAACTTACCACGTTGTTCCTGGTTCGGTTGTATCTACGAGCCTGAAATCGGGCGATGTTAAAAGTGTGGAAGGCTCCTCGCTGAAGGTGGCAGTTAACGCAGGCAAAGTTACTGTCAGCGGCGCTAATGTTGTGAAAGCTGATATCAAAGCTAGCAACGGCGTTATTCACGTAATTGACAAGGTTTTGATGCCGCCTGCTCAAACAAAGTAGGACTAGGGTTTTTTGCATCAATTAATGTCAGATTCGGTTAAATGAAGGCGAAGTAAGGACACAGCGATGTTGTGTCCTTATTTTTATGGCAGGCAATTCAGAATTAATATAGATAAAGCTTTAGCTAGCTGCGGGTATCTACAAAAATGGCTGCCAACCCTTACCCCGGTAGCCCAAATCGAAGACTTCGGGATGGAGAATTTCTGCTAAAATTTCTAACGAATCGACCAATCTCGGCCCTGGGCGATTAAAGTAAGAGTTGCCGTCAGTTATGTAAACTTTCCCGGTTTTTACTGCGTGCAAATTAGGCCATTCTACGTATTTAGTTATCTGCATTGCTTCGCTGCGAGTTCGGCTTAAATCAAAGCCACAAGGCATGAAAATAATTACATCGGGATTAGCTTCTACTAGCGATTCCCATTTTAGCCAAGGGGAATGTTCCCCGACAATTCCAAATAGCGAATTGCCTCCCGCCATTGCCACTAATTCGGGAATCCAGTTACCCGCAGCCATCAAAGGTTCAATCCACTCGATGCAAGCTACTTTGGGAAGTCTCTCTTTTGTGGTAATAATAGAGGATGCTTGTGTTTTCGAGGTAATAGCATCGATGCGGGATTGCAAAAGGTCGATCGCACTTTTGCCATTTACGCCCAAAGCATCAGCAACTCGCTGAATATCCGTCCAGATTTCTGCTAGCAGATTCGGCTGTAAAGAAATAATTTCCGGCTTGCTATTTACCAGCGTGCTTACCGCTTGTTCAACCTCTGTTAGAGAACAAGCGCAGACTTCACATTGAGCTTGAGTAATAATGTGAGTCGGCTGCAATTTTTCCAAAGTATCTATTTCTACTTTATAGACACTCAGCGCATTTTGCAACAATTCTGTCACGCGGTTGTGAATTTCGCTGCTAGTTCCTTCGGGATTGAATTTAGGCTGAGTGCAAACAGGTAAATTTTGGATTTCTGGGGGATAATCGCATTCGTGGGAACGGCCCACAATTGCATCGGTTAATCCTAAAAGTGCTACAATTTCGGTGGCACTGGGAATTAGAGAGACAATTCTTGGTTGGTTCATTGGTTTTCTGTTTTTTACCGCTTCGCAAGCACAGCGGGGACGCCCGTGCCACAATAAAAGGGATTGTTAAATTTTTAGTTTTTTTAAGTATTGCAAATCTTGCCATGCTTGAATGAGATTACCTTGCATCAGAGCCGCTACACCGTTTAAAACTCTAATTTCCGGTAGGTTGGAGTTGAGAGCGAGAGCAGGTTTTAAGGCTGTTAGAGCGGCTTTGGGATGCCAGCCGTACAGGTGTACGAAAGCGAGATAGGCGTAGGCGTAAGGGTTTTTTGAGTCGAGTTGAGTGACTTTTTCTAAGGCGGCGATCGCACTTTCGACATTCTGCTGCAATACCCGAGAAAATGCCAAAGCATAAGCCAATTCTAGGTTATTTGGTTCCTGCTGCAACCGATATTCTAACGCTTGTTCCGCTTGCACCGTATAATCTTGAATTGGATCGTACTGATTGATCCGCCCAATCTGCTCGAACACAGGTTCTAAACCGGGCAATCCTTTGGGTAAATTAACCGCCATCGCCCGCAATTGAGTCACCAAATCTAACTCAGGCTTATCTGTATTATCCACGTTTCCAGGCGCTTTATTCTCTTTCCCAGGCTCTGCCTGAGAACGCATATCTAGAGGCTCTGCCTCGATCTTAACACTAACTGCGGGCACATTAATCGGATAAGTTTCGCCGGTTTTCCGATTTAGATAAGTAGCCTGCAGATTGTAAACTCCCGGTGCAATATTAGCAGGAGGAAGCATCGCCGTGCGATCGACAACTCGAAACCCCACAGCAAATTTATCCGCTTCCAGCATCCCCGGATGCAAAGTCGCCTGGCCGATCGCGCGATCGTGTAAAATCCTGAAAGTCTTTCCCGGTGGAATATTGCCAGACTGCTGATTTTCCCACGTTACCAACACTAAACCAGACTGCAACTGCTGCCAAGGCCCAGACCAAGTATATGTTACCGATAGCGCGACTCCGGGAACTGCTTTTGCAGCGACAGTAACTCGATCTAATTGTACTTGCGATCGCGCTTCATTCAACGGCTGTATTTCGACAGGCTGCACTCGCTTCCGATAAAGATTTAAATTAGTATAATCTGGCAAAACCCATGTTTTCTCTAACTCAAATTTATCCCCTTTTTCAATTGCCGTTACGGCTGCTTTTTGAGCTTCTTTAATCCTTTCGCGAATCGAACCTTGCGGGCCAGTTTTAGTTACGAACCAAGAGAGCGATCGCACATCTTGCGGCACTTCTTTTAAACTCGTTCCCACCTGCCGCCCGTAAACCTGAAAATTCGCCAAAGCACCGTAATAATTCAAATTATGCTGGTTAATTTCCGGCGTCGAAGGCAACACGCCTAAAGTAGATTGCAAATAAGGTTCCCTATCAATAATTTCTGCAATTACCTCTCGGTGCGGCCACTCTTTCCCCAAGTAAGGATAGTTAGAATTGCCGGGACTGATAATTTGAACTAAGCTATGTCCAAAAGCACCTCCCAGCGGCCACATATGGAACAGCATCGCCAGAATTGCCAACCCAATGGTACCCCAGCGAATTTGTCGTCCCCACCGAGAAGGCCACAGCGTTAAACAGTAGGCTAAGAAAATAGATAAAACTGGCAAATAAGGTATCACATATCGGTCGTCTTTGTTGATATTTAGAGAATTAATTAAATAAGCTCCTCCCCAGAAAACAGCCAGCCAGCGACAGGAGTTGAGATGCAAGATTGACGAACTATCTTGCCTGCGACGCCAATAAAGTATCAATCCTACTAAGGGAATAAGTAACAGAGGCCAAGAAATGTGTTCTGGTAAGTGTTGACCGTAGTAAATCCAAGCATCGATCGTATTGAGGGCCGGATCTCCTTCGGCTATCGCAGAATCCAGCGTTGCCCGTTTTCCCCCGGTCAAAATTAACAGCCAATTGGTTTTCGCCCAGGGCCCAAACACGGCCGCCGACAGCAACAGAGCACCAGTTAATTGACCTAATCTCCCCCAAGCTTTTTGCCGCACCGCACCAACAGCCAACCACACAATCGGGGTAAACAGAAATAATACGGTAGTGTGTTTAACTAATATTGATAAGCCGAGAGAAATTCCAAAGGCGATCGCCCAAAAGAAAGACGACGGGGAGAGTGAGGGAGTGGGGGAGGGGGAGAGGGAGAGATCCGGAGAATGGGGAAAATCTTCCTTCTTCCTTCTTCCTTCTTCCTTCTTCCTTCTTCCTTCTTCCTTCTTCCTTCTTCCTTCAGAAGCCTTCCACATTGTCAGACAATAGAAAGCAAAAGTAATCGCAGCAGTGAGGGGATAGTCGAGCAAAAATTGCAAGCGGAACCGATAAAGTCCCGGTAACAAAACGCAAATTGCAGCGGCCCACAAACCGACTTGCCGGTTAAATAGTTGGACGCCCAGACTGTAGACTGAGGCGAGGAGAATTGCACTAAATAATAAATGAACGAGAGTTGCCAGATCGCCCCCAGTACCGAAAACCTGAAGAAACGGAACGGTTAAGATGTATGCCAAGGGCGGAATTTTCGTCGAAAGCAGCCAGAAGTTTGTCCACCAGTCTCCGGAAAGCCACTGAGGATGCTGCAACGCCTGCAAGTATTTCAGGGTGCTAGTCAGGTAGTCTGCTTGATCCCACGCCGGGACAGATCGATCGAGGGCAAACCAGAGGCGATCGCTAATTGCCCCCAGCAGCCAAATTATGCCTAAGACAAGCAGACTCTTGCCCTCGCTGTCCCGATGTTGCTGTGCCATTGCGATTCTTGGATTTTAGGTTGCAGCTTTTAGCTTACAGGCGGGCGGTTCCGGGCGAGCGAAAATTAATTTGAAAAAGTGCTTGCTAAATTCTGTATGTGTCTGCTAAGATAGTAAAGCGCGAAAAAACAAGCCGGGATAGCTCAGTTGGTAGAGCAGTGGACTGAAAATCCACGTGTCACGAGTTCAAGTCTCGTTCCTGGCATCGCAAAGCCCTCACAAAGTTGAGGGTTTTTTTTTAGGAAAAATTCGGGCAATGCAGTCAATTATCAACTCGATTTGCTTGAAAGTTTAGCTAACGAGATTGATGAATCTGTTCGACCTGAATATTTAAAGCTGTGGAGAAGCGTTCAACCCCGCCGAGCATAATCTTTTGGGGATAGCGCCTTATTTTTGAGTGAGGTACGACGCTAGTTCTGGAATTTCACCGGCGCGCTGCCACTCGGCTTCCCCGCGCCGCACTTTCGTTCGGGGTGTGATTTCCTGAACCTCCCATAATTGCAATTTGGTATAGGGCCCTTTGGCTTCTCCGCTGCGAAACACTTACCATTGAGGAACTTCAGGAGTTGGCTGGGTCGAGTACCAGCGTTACAACTAACTCTTTTTCAACCCTTTCTTCAAGCAGTTTAGCCAATTCCAAGTCGCGCAAATAGCGTGAATTGGGTTGACCGATATCTGTGGGAACCAAAGCTTCATCTAAACCCATAGAACCCTTGACATCTTCAAAAATTGTTTTCGCCCGTCCGCCGTGACCGGAGTAGTGAATATATACTCAGTCTTGAGGTTAGGCTTTGGCTATTAGTTCCTTGAATTTGGCAACAATATTTTCATACGTGGGTAAAAGTTCCGGGGGATCTTGGGGTTGATTTGGATTCTCGGAAGCAGTTGCAGTAAGTTTAATGATTTGGTCGGGGGTGAGGTTAAAAGTGGTTTTTAAATAGGTTTCGACATGGTTAATATCTTGAACACATCCCCGCAGGTTTTTGTAGTAGTTACCTTCTGGTAACCGATGGGGAAAATAGAAATCGATACCGATGAGGAGGGCGTAGAAGTTGGGGGTTTGGTTTGTCATGGTAGATGCTGGCTAAGGGGTTTTAGAAAGGTTTGATTTTTATATGAGGTTGAGGTGGGAGTTTTTATGCAGTTTTTGAGATTAACTTGTTATTTTAAACGAACTTTCTGACAAAAGCCTATTGATTTGTGGGAATACCATCACACAGGAGCCTGTCGCTCTCGCTAACATTGGGACTGCTTTCTAAATAGCCACGTACCCAGTCACAACCACGCTTGAGTAAATCATCAAAATCTAAATTCCATAAAATTATTGTTTCGTAATCACCGCTGGCGGAAGCCAAAGTCTTGCCATCTGGACTAAATGCGACGCTCTCGACCGAAGTGCTATGGCCGGCAAGGGTGGCAATCGGTTTTTGGCTTTGCAAGTTCCACACTTTGATGGTCTTGTCATCGCTGGCGGAAGCCAAAGTCTTGCCATCTGGACTAAATGCGACGCTAATGACCCCTTCGCTATGGCCGGCAAGGGTAGCAATCGGTTTTTGGCTTTGCAAGTTCCACACTTTGATGGTGCCGTCATAGCTGGCGGAAGCCAAAGTCTTGCCATCTGGACTAAATGCGACGCTAATGACCCCTTCGCTATGGCCGGCAAGGGTGG
>NZ_JAUBSA010000032.1:0-38422 GCF_036702115.1 Microcoleus sp. LAD1_D5
TTATATTGCCGAGGAGAACTCGAATTCACTCATCTTTCTAAATGCTGTTTTCTCACTTTTTCAGCAAGCCCTACATATATAGATAGGATCGTTCAAGTTGTAGTTATCCTTTACTTGATGAGCTGCGTTGATCCTGAAACGCATTGAGGCTGACCACCTACCAACGTCGGAGGAGCAAGCCTACTTGTAGAAGGTGTATTTCCCTCACAGATAATACTGATACTCCTCAGGCCGTCTTTGGTTTTGATTGAAAATACTCCACCTACATAGCCCTTCCAGCTATCCTCCTTAGGGATAGCTGTTGAGATAACTTGCGCTTGCATTCCCGAGCCAGAGACAGTAATAACATAGCTGTAGATCTGAGTTTCCTGCTTGAGTCCAATACCTAGATTTTCCAAGCTAGATGAATATGTACCTTTCTCCGCAAAATACGCCTGTTGTGCTCTGTTCATGGTTGCAACATAATGTTTAGCCTCTGCTTGTTTCGCCTTAGTTGCCTGATTCAAAAAGGAGGGAAGAACGATAATTGTAAAAAGTATCGTAACCAACGAACCTAGATAACCGTATACTCCAACACGCTTCCCATTTTTTCGGCTTGAGGAAGCTTGCTTCGTACCAGCACCTTGCTCGAAATCTGTTGTTAAAGGTAATTCCTGTGGTTGTGAGATTCTTGCTTGAGGGTTTTGAGGTTGAACTGACTCTCTTTGGGGACTAACTCGGCGTTGCTTAATCAGGGTATGAAAAAAATAAGTTGAAAATCCCCAAGCTTTGTGGATAATGGTTTCTATGAGTTGCATATTTAGCCTTTCATACCGTAAATCAGCAAAGCCACTAACTCTTGCCCCAGGATACTGAGGTTGCACTGGCAAGGGAGTAGCTACTTTGGGTTCAGATGTATTTACCGATTGAGTTGGAGCTTCCTTGGGTGGCACACAGCTTGCGTGAATAGGCGCAACATCTTCATCCCTGAGTCCCAAAATATCTTGGTAACGTTGAAATCGCACGCGAATATCATCACTAATCGGATACTCTTGCTGGACTGCCTCAGCAAAAGCCTCCTCATATCGCTGTAGTTTTTTCTGGTACTCTCGAAAGGGTTTAAGAACTTCATCCTCGATTTCGGCAGCGTTCTCAGGCGTTAGTCCCAGATTATCTCGCAACTCGTTTAAGATTCTGCGATTAATTGAGAAAATCTCACCACGAGTGGCACAACGC
The DNA here is from genome assembly GCF_036702115.1 of Microcoleus sp. LAD1_D5. Classification (NCBI taxonomy): domain Bacteria; kingdom Bacillati; phylum Cyanobacteriota; class Cyanophyceae; order Oscillatoriales; family Microcoleaceae; genus Microcoleus; species Microcoleus sp. LAD1_D5. Next base: position 1,216 of record NZ_JAUBSA010000032.1, read on the forward strand.
TCAACTTCCTTACGATAAGTCAGCTTTGGATCGCCCACTGGAACTTTAGCTAAACGGATTTTGAAACCTTCTTCCACTGCATAGATTTTGGGCTTCATTGCGGGGGCAGCTTCTTGAACTTTTTTGTAGGCATAGTCGTGCAACTCATTAATCGAAATCGAGCCATCGTTATTTAAGTCGGCTGCACCTGTCTCAATCCCTTCTATAATGTACCGAGTGTAAACAGACAGATCTGCACCTTGTTGCTCAAAGGCATACTGAGTGGAGGTCGAAGAAGTCAGAACTGCCCGTCCTTCTCCGCCCAGTTGTTCCTTGACATCCACAACGCCGTCATCTTTTGCTGACATTCCCTCTGCAAACGCTCCACTGAAGCAACAGTCCAACAGAACCACCTGTCGCTTAGAACGGCTGTGGCTCATAATTTCATGAATGAAGTTGGCAGGAACAGCTGTTGACTTCATCAGTTCGCCTTTGGGACTCTTACGAGTAATGCGTGTGGCAAAATACAATTTGCCGCGATTGTCTTTAACCCCATGACCAGAGAAGAACAACAGTACCAGATCTTCTTTAGAGCGTTCTGAGAACAAAGACTCAATTTCTCCCTGCATCAACAGTGGATCGGGATTTATTAGCGGTTTTACTTGGTCAAACCCACCCATTTCAGGATGCTGCAATACCCGCTGCATAGCCTCGACATCTTTGACAGCCCCCGGTAGTCGGTTTAATCCAGGTTCGTATTCGCTGACCCCAATCAACAATGCTACCTTCGCCATTTTGACTTCCTATACTTTCAGAAATTCCTGGGCTTTTTGCATCACAAATTCAAACTCTGCTTGGCTGCTAGCTTTAAGGCTGATTTCTCTACCATCGGGGGTTTTCAGAGTCATTTCGATGGGTTTTCCACCCCATCTGTCGCTCAAGAAACCAAATAGAGCTTTGATGTTCTTGGGATTGACCTCAACTGTCAGCATCCCTAGCAAGAAGCCTCCTAACGATTTCGATCCGGGAGGAGCTTTTTCAACTGTCACCAAAGTCGCTTGTTCGACCCCATCAGCTTCCCTGACCTGTCGTAGCAAATTTTCCACCTCTGCTTGTAACTCCTCATCATCCAGACCTGGCTCGGACAGAGAAATTGTGACCTGAATATTTGATGTACTAGCCATGTTAATTTCTTTGTTCTTTATAGTCCACTATTTTACAGAGGATTTATGCAAAATTATTCTAAGGGTATCATATCAATTCCGGTTGTATCGGAATGATTAAACCGCAGAGGACGTAGAGGAGACAGAGAAAGGGAAGAGAGAGATGAATAATTCTGATGCCAACGGATTTGATATCATACCTTTTCCATCTGGCCGATCGCGCCGTCCCACTCTCGAAGCCAAAATAGGTAACAAACCGTTTGAGATTGCCCGCAGCCATCCGGTACAGGTAATCCGCCACCTCAGCCGCCACCCGGACATTCACACGATCGCTCTGCAAGTTCAGCACTGCCATCTCAGCACAAGATAGGTTGTTTGTCAACTATTCTGGTAAAGGGTGAGCAAAACAGGGTTTCAGCGATCGCACTACTCGATCGATTCAGGAAAAAAGTTAGCCTTCAGATTTTATATTACTCCCAGTAATTTTCCCAATCATCCTTAAAAGCTTGCTGCAATCTCTGCATATACGCATCAGTCTTAATCTTCACCATCCACAGATTATTAGCATTGCCGCCTCCCTTGCACACAACACCTTCATCTACACCGTATTTCCCCTTGCGAAGATCATCCATAAACTTGCCCGTCAGTTTGCCGCGATAAATCACTCGCGCAATATTTAATGTACCAAAATCCTGAATAAACCGATCGGGAATAACCATACCGCGATCGGTTTCCACATCAAAAAGCACCAATTGTTTGCGATCGTCCTTTTTGTGCTTTCCCGCAAACGAGTTAGCACCAAAAAACTCTGTAAACACAGTAATTTCAGGGCAGTGATACAGTTCATTCTCTCGAAATATAGACCCTAAAGGACTAGCAAAGTCTCTTTTAAAAATTTCCGGTGCTTCTTCTAAACCTGGATGTGCAGCATTAAATTCTGCAATTCCCATCTCATCCAAATCAAATCTACTGCGGCGCGTACCAAAAGCATACCAACCAAGTTCAACTTCCCAAACCCAATGCAAATTAGTGCCATCGTACTTCTCAAAAGCTACACATTGTTCGTTAGGGCAATTTTTACTATCTGGAATTTTGGGATAGGCAAGAAGCATGATATCGATTCCGGTTGCACCGTCGGTGCTTGTTGACTGTTGACTGTTGACTGTTAACTGTTGACTAATGACTAATGACTAATGACTAATGACTAATGACTAATGACTAATGACTAATGACTAATGACTAATGACTAACGACTGATATTCAAGTAGCCTCAACGAACAAACCGCTTCGAGCAAACTCCTCTTCTTCAGGAGTAAAGACTGGAGCTTCATCCACAAGGTCAGGGTCAAAGTAGTATATCTCTTGTAGGAATTGCCCCGTGACGATCGCCTCGTCCAACTCCTGGATGTAATCTTGAGCAACTAAGCATACCTCCTTGATGCCTTCCTCATCCCTCTTATCCAACAGCTTATGCAATATTGCTCTCACCCCTGTCAGTCGTGCTGCGGGCTTGAGGATACCGTAGAGGCGGTACATCCGATCCGTGGCAATGCTGATTTGTTTGAGGGCTTTGGCTTGTGCTAGCTCAGACTCAATGCTGGGCCAATAACGGGTAGTGTAGAATGCTTCCTCATCCTTTTGATACCACTCCTCCGATCGCGCAATTGATGAGGAGACAGTGTTGTGCAACTTCCAGAAGAATAAGCGCAGGGACGGGCCATCTACTACGGTGGACAGCTTTGCCTCCATTGATACCTCAAAGCTATTCAGACGCGGGTCGCGCCCAAGCACGAGGTACTCTACAGGGTAAATTTCCACCTCTTTATTCTGCACGACGTAGGCGTTAAGGTGGTGGCGGCAGTAGGGGCAGGGATACATACTGGCAAACAGGTTGAAGAAGTGCTTGAAGATGGCCACCAGAGTTTTTTGCTGTTCTGGGGTCTTGGTAGACACTATCTCAGCCGTAGTGTGCAAGAAACGCCACACCGCAGGGCCAATATAGTAAGGGAAACTGACCCGCATTTGTGAATTCTTTACTTCAGTGCGATCGATATACACATCGATGAACGCCACATATTGCGAGAGTTCGCCAGACTCGCGCCCAGACTCTAAGCGTTCGCGCCGTTTCTGTATCCCATTGAGGTAGTGGTGCGTCAAGCGCCATGCCTGTTGAAGCATCAGCTTCTGTTTTGGAGCGCATTTGGGAAAGCCTGCTGCAACATCCGCCCCATAGCGCCCAAATTCCCCTGACGTTTTAGTCGCTTCGTACCACTCGTTTAAAGCTGCTTCATCAGGCACCGTGTTGAAGGGAATGTCTGCTTCGGTAATGACGCTGAAGGCAGCCAGCAACTTCGGCATAAAGTCTTCATACCAATATGCTAGTGGCATCATCGCACCATCTATTTGCTCTAATGCCTCCGACAGGATGACGCGGTTCCACTTCTTCAGGTACTCTGTGGGATCTCCCTCGGATTTGGCTGGTGGCGCTCCCATGCTCTCACTCAGCTCCAGGTTTCGCAGTCGGTTGAGTTCGTTGATGGCAAGCACACCCTCGGCAATGTCACGCAAGTTGAGACTATCCTTTTTGATGGTCATTGCCAACTCGACTGCCGCCGCAAACTTCTCCTTGGCGGTGGCAGACTTATCCCGCGCCTGCAACATGGCTTGTTCTTGGGCCAACATTTCAGGAGTTTTTTCTATGGTTTTCCAGTTCTTGATGCGATGCTCTAGTCGGGCATATTCATCTTCGAGCGATTTAACTACTGCATCCAGTAGAGGGTTGCACGCCGACTCTACTACACCCAATCCTTTATAAAGCGCGATCGCACTCCTGACAAATCCCACAAAATCAGCAATTTTGTATGGCAAGTCTCTCACGCACAAGTGAGTCTCGTGGTTGGCACAGAAACTCTCGCGGAAGCTGCGGTAGGCTGCTCCCTGGATCAGACGAAACAAACCAATCTGCATCTCCAAGCGAGACGTACCGCGCTTCTTTTCAGCTTGTGGGTGTTGGGCGAGTAGTTCTTTTAGCCGCGCTATTTCTCGATTGCAACCGGTGGGTGGTTCTTGTAGATCTTCTAGATTAGGTTCAATAGTGGCAGAAGCTGCCTCGTTGACAGCAGTGGCTATACTTTCGAGCGCAGCCACTGTACTATCTGAAATCTCGGTTGTCAGTGCACAGACAACCGGAACCGACAAGTCTCGATCTCCTGTTGCAATCTCTGACTCATCGGGTACCAGTGTGCAGAATTCCTCAAAGTCAATTAAGGCATTGCCGTCATGGTCTGCCTCTTTGATGATCTCATCGAGCTCTGGCTCTGTCAGCCCAAACTCGCTCATCACATCCTGCATCTCGTTTTTACTGATTTGACCGGTACCGTTTTCATCAAATACACTAAATGACATTTTGAGACGGCTCTGGCGATCGCCTTGCTGGGACACCATCAGCATTTTGAATTCCTCAAAATCGATACTGCCAGACTTGTCTAAGTCCACTTCCTCGATCGTGTCGCGCAGCTCGGTTTCGTTAGCACTCTGTCCTAGCGATCGCATCACTTGACCGAGTTCTTCTGAGGAAATAGCACCGCTCCCGTCCGCGTCCAATACTTTGAACACTTCCCATAACTTTGCCTCCTCTTCTTCAGTCATAGCTTTTTTTTCAAACTCCACAGAGGTCATAATAAATTCTCCCAAATTTTTATTTTATGTCTATTAATTATGGCTAATATAAATAGGTAATCACAAAAAAACCATAATATTTTGTAAGATTTTGTAGGGGGCTGGTTTAGCCTAGGATATATACTAAGAGAGATGTAATGAGGGCAAAACCCGCGCTACCCTGTAATGTTTATTTGAACCCACTTATTTTAATTCCTGATGAATTACGCAACTGTTACAAATGATACTATAACTCTGCCTAGTTGCCAGCGTTATCGCACTAATTGGGCGTTTTTGTGGGTAAATTAAATAGTTAGAAAGCCATCCGTCTTCAAGTCACTCAAGAGTTTTTATTGTTGACATTGGAAAGTTGACTGTGAGTCGATAAACTCAAAATTGCGCTGATATATCGAAGATACAGATGATTGCCACTTGACTCTACTTTGTAATTCCGATGAAGCGCGGATTTGAGCTGAAGCGGTGATCGTCAGATCGAATTGACTGAAGGGCGATGGTCTTTAAAATCAGGATTTGGGTTAAAAATATACGCAATGTTCGGCTATAAGTGAGTGAGGTTAAATCATCTATGATAGCAATCCTATTTCATTTGTAAATAATTTTTATGCCCAGGACGCGATCGAGTCGAAGAGGGGTTTTTAATAATTTCCCCCCTTCCCCTTCTAGTTAAAAATCCCTCAGTTGAGCAGTTTGAACCGCAACTTCTTTAATCAGGGAACCGCGGCGCACCTTCAGTTCGAGAATTTGACCGATTTTGCTGTTTTCCACCAAATTTTGCAACTGTTCGGGTTCAGTCACTCCCTCGCCGTCAATTTGAACGATGACATCCCCCTTGCGAATCCCTGCTTCCTCAGCAGGCGTATTTGGCACAACTCGCATCACTAACACCCCTTTCACTTCCGGCACAATCAAAGGAGCATTGGGGTCAGAATTATTTTCTTTGGCCATTTCAGGAGTCAAAGCAATCATCTGAATCCCCAAAAACGGATGGCTGACTTGTTCTCCCTTGGCTAACTGCGCGTAGATGGCCTTGGCTTTGTCGATCGGAATCGCAAACCCAATACCCATTGCATCAGCTCGAATCGCCGTGTTGATGCCAATTACTTCTCCTCTGCTGTTTAACAGCGGGCCGCCGGAATTGCCGGGATTGATGGCGGCGTCGGTTTGAATGAAATCGAGCCGCTTGTCGGGAATGCCGACGGCTGCACTGGATCGTTTGAGGGTGCTGATAATGCCCAAGGTGACGGTGTTGTCAAATCCCAGGGGGTTGCCCACGGCGATCGCCCAATCTCCCACTTTCACGGCGTCGGAATCTCCCAAGGTGGCCGTCGGCAGGTCTAATTGCTTAGTATTAATTTTGACAACAGCCAAATCAGTTACTTCGTCAGTACCTTGCACTTCTCCTGGAAATGTCCTGCCGTCGTTTAAGGTGACAGTCACTCGATCGGCTTTGTCAACTACGTGAGCGTTGGTTAAAACAATCCCGCTTTTATCAATAATGAAGCCGGAACCTTGACCGCGCAACCGTTCTTGTCTGGGGGTCATGCTGCGTAAATCTTCTCCCAAAAATCTGCGGAAGAAGGGGTCTTCCATTAACGGGTCGATGTTGCGACTGACAGTGCGCTCGGTATCAATGCGGACAACTGCTGGCCCGACTCGATCGACTGCGGCCGTCACAAAACTGCCGGTATCCCCCAAGAGTTCCGGACTCCGCAGCGCTAGCAGTTGCGGATTCGCGGCGGTGGCTGGGAAACTCTGGAACTGTAAGTTGGGCGGATTTGTGCCGTCAGCGGCGGTAGCGGGTGCAGCATTGATACCGAGCGCACTCAGGGCGATCGTCATTGCTAAAATTAGGGCGAACCAGCGAGCACCCGTTCTAGGTGTGGGGCGAAAAAACTTAAATAGTCGCATAGCGTCAATCTTTGTTAGTCTGGGTTAGTCTGGTAAACGTGTGCGATCGTGCGGACTCAATAATCTGCCGCTATGAAGATCCTAAATATATTTTGACAGTTACAATACATGAGTCAGGAGCCCGCACAAACTCAACATATTCTGAATTCTAACTTTTAAAATTTCCCTCGTAACCCCAATGATTCTATCTGATACTTCTACTGACAAATCCTTGCCCTCAAATTCCCACCACCATCACGACGATAAATCAGCCCACCCTCACCATCACGATGAAGAATCGATGCGGCGGCTGGTAAATCGCTTGTCTCGGATTGAAGGGCACGTCCGCGGCATTAAAACAATGGTGCAAGAAAACCGTCCCTGTCCCGAAGTTCTCGTGCAAGTTGCTGCGGTTCGAGGCGCGCTCGATCGCGTAGCGAGAATCATTCTTGACGAACACTTAACGGAGTGCATTGCCCGAGCCGCTAAAGAAGGCAATATCGATACGGAAATCGAAGAGTTGAAAGCGGCTTTGGATCGGTTTTTGCCTTAGCCGCTGCCCATTTTTACATCGTAAAAAAACTCCAAGTTTTGACTTCTCGCGCATTTTTCAAGCATTTTTCACAAACGCGGGAAAAGCGTCAAATCTTCTCCCCCTCACCCCAATCGTTACAACACATAATTTATATGCTTCGCAGTTTATAAGAGCGAGTTTTGTTGAAAAAGAATTCGTTAGGTTTGTCGTGACGATGCAAGTCCTAAAAATCTTCACAGGCTGACTCCAAACAATTGGACGGTGATTAACCGGACTTGGTATCAACTGTCTAGACTTTCGTCAGCTTGGCTTTTAGGTGGTATCTGACTGTTGCGTAAACAGCTTTATAGGAAGCTTCAATGCTGTATTCCTGCTGCAACCACTCTTGAATTTCTCCATAGCTTTTAAAGCCTTCTTGGGGGTCACTGAGGCGCATTGCCAAACTAGCGCGGGCCAGAGGAGGAATGGCCGGCTTGCGGCCGCCACTGTGCTTTGTTTCGAGGAGTCCTTCGAGTCCGTCAGAGCGGTACTTTCTGAGCCACCGCTGCACTGTAATTCGGTTGACCCCGATCGTCATTGCCAATTCTTTAACTGTCTTAACGTGACAAATTTTGAACAGGTAAAGTGCTTGAATTTTTTGAAAGCCACTTGCTGTTTTTTGTTCAGTTAACAGGTTTTTTAGTTCTTCAATTGTCTCTGTGATGCTAAGTTTACATACTCCCGCCATATCAATTACCTCACGATTTGCGTTCTACAATACCTTTGTTTGACAAGGGAGCACAAGCTGCTCCTATCCTAAATGCTGACCTTTTGTTTGCCCTGAAGCAATACAAAAGCGTTCGTTATCATTAAACTTTTTCCTTCCGGGAGACACTCAGACGCTCAGAAACCGGATTATTTTAACCGGGAGCAAGGTTGCAACGATTTTTTTGGGAAAACCCGGTTTGGGGGTCAGTTTTGTATTTGATGGACAAGCGTCATTGCTAATACTGATAGGCGTTAATCGATCGACTGTAACATTAGCGGCAACAGGTGACTCTTAAGGAATACCATTTATTCTCTTATTGTTAAACATCTATCATGGTTTTCCTGGTATTTATTGGTATTTTTTGCGAACGTATGAGCGATTTTTAGTCATTAGGTGCTAGCAAACAAGCTAAGGTCTGTACACCAGCGATCGCATTTTTATACAGACATTCCCCTAGTCCCCGAAGTGCATTTTTGGCTTTCGCTGTGCGAGAAATCATTAAATATCAGCACTCTCACGGGTCAGAGCCGGTAGCGCCGAGTAACATTGCAACCGACTTTCTTGCCGCGCGCAAGTATCGGTGAAACTACTTGCTCGATCGCCAGTTGAGTAAAACACCGCGAGGGTGGGATTGTCAATTCCTCAGCATTACAGTAACACTATCGGCTATTTTGCCCCGCCTGCTGTGATCGAAAAGGTTGCTTCTATGTGATACTACTAACATTAATCCGTGATCTGTATCACACGTATACTCAGTGAACTCAACTATCCACAAAAAGTTATGGGTTCGATTGATCGGAGTTTCCACGTAGAATCTTTGGGATTTAGTTAGGAAGTGCGATCCAACTTGTTGTTAAATTTTTTAAATATTAATTTCTCACCCAAGTGAAAATAGAATGCAGCTTTGTCCTTCACCCTCACCAAACCATCTAATTTCTACTCAAACCTTGCAGATTGAGGGAAGTTTCAGGCTGGGTGTGAATATTTCAGAATCTAAAATTGCAGAACATCCGGTGCAACCAACGTGCTGACAGTATTCTTCATTTAAAAGGTGTAGAGAAGCCACAATGAACGTTGACGAACTGCTCAAGCTATACGCAATAGGAGAAAGAAATTTTAGCGGGGTCTACCTGCACGAGGTCTACCTCTACGAAGCAGAATTGATTGGAGCCAATTTGTATGAAGCCGACCTGATTGGAGCCAATCTCAGCAAAGCCAAACTCAACAGAGTCAACTTTGGCAAAGCCAATTTGTGCAAGATTAATTTGAGCAGAGCAGACTTAGGTGGAGCCGACCTCACAGAAGCACTTTTAGTTGAAGCTAACCTGCATCGAGCTGAGTTGATGGGAGCGAACCTCAGCAAAGCAGACTTGAGCGGAGCTTCCCTGATCCAAGCAACTTTAATTGGAGCCAACATATCTCGCGCAACACTCAGCCGTGCAGACTTGCACGGAGTAAATCTTTACGGAGTAAACTTGCGTAGGGCGGTGCTCACAGAATGCGATTTAATTGGCGCAAATTTGAGCAAAGTAGACCTTAGCGGAGCCGACTTAATGGGGGCGAATCTAATTAGGGCCGACTTGACTGAAGCGATTTTAAGTGCGTCCGACTTAAGCGGAGCAAACCTGTTGGGGGCAAACCTTACAAAAGTCAACCTGAGCGGAGTATATCTTAAGGGTACAACGATGCCCGACGGCACGATTCACGACTAATTTATTTGTTAATTTTTATGGTTGCCGAGAACAGCGGCTAAAGGGTAATGAGTAATTCATTACCCTAATTTATTGGCAGAAAAATCTTTATTTGACACTAAGGTAAGGCCGAGAACTTCAATGTAGGGCGCTGATGGCGCCCAGAACTCCTACATACGGCAAGTCAAAAGATTTGTTGGGTGAACTTGTGTTATGGTGATTTTCAATTGCTTCGATAAAAGCTATTTTAGATTTAATATTTTGAATTTTGGACGGTTAAAATGAAACTCAGAATCCTCGCTGCTGTAACGCTGCTGAGCGCGATCGCCCCGATCGCTCCTGCACCCGCCGAGAACATCCAACACACGCAACAACTACTAGCCACCCGACAGTGCCCCAACTGCGACCTCAGCAGTGCAGGCTTGGTTTTAGCCAACTTAACAGGAGCCAATCTCAAAGGTGCTGACTTGAGGTTGGCTAACCTCAGCCGAGCCAACCTCACCGGGGCTGACCTCAGCGGAGCCAACCTCAGCGGGACTAGCCTTTTTGGCGTCAACCTGACCGGGGCGAACCTCAGCGGTGCGAACCTCAGCGGTGCTGACTTGAGAAGTGCCTATCTCAGCGACGCCAATTTGCTCAACGCCAATTTAACTAACGCGCAACTGCTCGGAGTTAGAGGAATGCCAACCAATATCGGCACCGCTGAAGACTTCTACCGGTTGGGAGTGCTGGAAGCTCAAGCGGGAAACTACAGAAACGCCATTGATTATTACAATCAAGCGCTGAATCTGAAATCGGATTTAGCAGCCGTTTATTTTGCGCGCAGTATGTCTCGCGCTGACTTGGGAGACTTCGCCGGCGCGGCTCTAGACGCCGATCGAGCAAACCAACTCTTTGCAGCTCAAGGAAATCCCCAAGGTCAGGATTTGTCAAAGCAGTTAGCCGAAGCCATTGTTGCACGTCAAAAGCCTATGGAGCCCCGCACTTCCAGCCGCGGCGACTTTATGAGTCTTCTCGGTTCGATCGGTTCTGTGCTGGTGAAGCTAATCTTGCCTTGACGGTTGCCTAATTCAGCGGAATCTCGATCCAGAACTCTGTACCATGACCGGGTACAGAAACACACTTAAGTACGCCTTGGTGTTTCTCAACTACAATTTGGTAACTGATAGACAGTCCTAAACCCGTGCCCCGACCTACGGGTTTAGTAGTAAAAAACGGATTAAATATGTGAGAGATTAACTCTTTGGGGATGCCGTGACCATTGTCGGCAATGCAAATTCCTACCGTTTTTTCATCGATTAATTCAGTGCGAATCCGAATGCAAGGGGATGGGAAATCAGGAATCAAACACTGGGTGGCGGCATTTATATCTCCTGACTCGATAGGCCGTATTTGGGAGCTTAAATGTGTCGCGACTGCACTTTGCGCGTTAAAGGGAAGATTCATAACTTGCTTTTTTTGCCCCATTTCTAGGGCGTCCAGGGCATTGCCGATCAGATTCATAAATACCTGATTGAGCGAGCTGGCATAGCATTCTACTAAGGGCAAATTGCCGTATTCTTTAATGATTTCTACGGTGGTGTGATCGGAATGGGCTTTGATCCGGTGCTGCAAAATCAACAAGGTACTGTCGATGCCCTCGTGAATGTCAACGGCTTTTTTCTCGGCTTGATCGCTCCTGGAAAAATTACGCAAAGATACAACTAACTGGCGGATGCGCTCAACTCCTACTGTCATGGAACCCAAAATTTTTGGCAAATCTTCCGCAAGAAATTCGATGTCGATTGCTTCGGAACACTCGCTAATTTCTGGGTTGGGATTGGGGTAGTGCTGGCGGTAGAGTTCCACCAAGCAGAGTAAATCTTTGGTGTATTCGCTGGCGTGGGACAGATTGCCGTAGATAAAGTTAACGGGGTTATTGATTTCGTGGGCGACTCCGGCCAGGAGTTGTCCGAGACTGGACATTTTTTCGGTTTGAATCAGTTGGGCTTGGGTATTGTGCAGTTCTGTGACTGTTTTAGCTAGCTGTTCGGCTTTTAATCGATCGGCAGTTGCGGCATTGAGACTTTCTTGATAAAGTTCTGCTTGGTGAATGGCGATCGCAGCTTGAGCCGCTAAATGTTGCACCAATTCCTGTTCTGCAGTTTGCCAAACTCTCGGCCCCGAACACTCATGGGCAATCAGCAACCCCCATAATTGGGAATCTTTGCCTCTCATCGGCACAATTAAACTTCCTCTCACCTGCAACTCTTCCAAAAAATCGCGGTGACAGGGTGTTAAATCCTCCGTATAAATATCATTAATTGCTCGCACCCGTCCGGCTCGATAAAAGCAGTCTGAGCCTTCGGGCAAGCATTCTTGTGGAGATGTGATACCCAAAATTGACCGCCACTGGCCGCAAACAGCTTCGACAACTACCTCCCCCTGTTTATCTGCTGCAAATTGGTAGATTACCGTGCGATCGGTATCCAACAAAACTCTGACTTCTCGCACAATAGTTTGCAGTATGATTTTTAAATCTAAGGTGCTGCGAATCTGGTCTCTAACTCGCGTCAATACTTTGGCAAAGTCCAAGGATTTTTGCAATTGGGCGGTGCGTTCTTGAACTTGGCGCTCCAAGTTGGCATTCAGGGCCTGCACTTCTTTATGAAGAACATACTGCCCAATTGCCGAACAAAATTGGCTGCCTATAGCTAAAGCTTGCTCGATTTCCTCGCACTTCCACTCGGGCGACTGACCTTTTTTTATTTCTCGCCAGAGTTCAAAAGATTGTCTGGGAAGGGTTTGTGCAGCGCTGCTGTCAAAGCGCCCCGCCCACATTTTGGTGGTATCAATTGCATTGCGAAAAATGGTCAAGCAGCCGACCACTTGTTGTTTGTATTGGAGAGGAATTACCAGCAAACCCCGAATTTGAGTAGATTGGAAAGCAGGAACTAAAACTCTAAAGAGAGGTTCTTTGTATAAGTCTGTAATTATTAAAACAGGGAATAGAGAATTAGGAAAAATTGGAAATTGGGGAATTTCTTGGGTATTTTTTAATCTTTTTGTTAGCCATCCCTGCCAGAGGGGATGAGCTTCGATCGCCTTAACTATTTCCCAGTTGGGAAGTGTCGGTTGTTCTCCTGTGGTGAACAGTTCAAAGGCAGCATCACTGTGGGCCGCGGCAATTGGAAATTCTCCCTCAATCTGGGGATTAGATAACTTTTCACCGTTGATTTTCGGCGGGTTGAGATAGAGTCTGCCACCGCTGCCACCCAAAGCGGTGACCGTGGCTTCTAAGCCCTCTTGCAGTTGAATGTTGACGTGACCGTACAACAGGGCTGCTATGCGGCTCACGGTGGCTTCCCGGGCGGCTTGAGAGCGGGTTTGCTGCAGGAGGAGTGCGTGGGCGATGGCGCTAGACAATTGATCTGATACGAGCTGAACTACTTCTAAATCTGCTGGTGAAATATTGAGGGGCGCACAGTGGTGAGACACTAAAAGTCCCCACAGTTCGATGTGAATTTTTTGATTATTTCCTGGCTCGTATCGAGTCACACACGTGGCCGCCTCGCAGATATCTGTTTTGCTGTTTGGCGACGCGATCCTGCGGTGCAAAATCGGCACGACTAAGGAAGATTGCACTCCCATTGCCATCAGGTAAGCGGTGTGGCAAGGATCGAGCGCTCGGTAGTGCATCTCTTCCTTTACTAAAGGTTGACCGGTGTCTGCAGCATCGAGGGGACTCAGGACGATCGTCCCTGAGTTAACATCTACGATTGTCCGCTGGCGCAAAGTGACATACATCTCCCTGGCGCTGGCGGGAATGTCGTCTGCTGGAAAGTGCAGCCCTTTCAAGGAAGGGAGATGGTTGTTATTAATTGACTCAGCAACAACTTCTCCACTTCCGTCTGCACTAAACCTGTAAATCATAATGCGATCTGTTTTCAAAAAAGACCGCACTTCTGCTACCGTACTGATTAAAATATCTTCTAACTCTAGAGATTGGCGAATGCGTTCTGTTATCCGCCGTATCAAAACTTCTCTATCTAGTTTATAATGTAATTCTTGCGTATTTTCTGTGAGTTGCATAAATCTCCTTTTGTACTTAATACAATGATAATAAGAAGTTTTGAGGTGCTGTGGTCGCGAGCAAACTCAAATGCCTCACCCTGAGTTTTTGAGTCAACCGATCTGTACAATTAATGGGTAGCGCACTGTTGAGAGGCGACGGTGTATCGCCTCTGGCGCACTGGCGTCAGGAAAATCTGCGATCGCGCCGGTTGAATCCTTGCCTTCACTAGGCAGAGCGACTTAAGCAAATAATTATTATTATTTTAATGCTCTTATAAATTTCTCGCAATATTAAACTCTTACTATGAAAATTCTTCATTGTTAGGATAACTTGACATTTGTTGTAGAACTTCATATAATGATAATTAACGAAAGAATTTGAGTTTCTCTCAGCGCGCAAAGCGCTGACTAATTTCTTGGCGTACGCTCATCAGAATTTTACCCAAATGATTTTGACCGGTTCGATCGCAGCCACACCCCCAGTAGTAATCCGTTGGCGAATCCTCGACAATCACTCGATCCCCTGTGCCAAGGAGAATCGCTTGAATGTCTGTATGAGCGAGAAACTTAGTTAAAACTGCTTCGCGCATAATGGGAATTTTCACGGCTTCCCAATCAGCGCGAATCCGGTGGTTGGGATCGCGACCTAATTTAGCGGCTTCTTGAGGAGTTGCTACGGCTTGAATCGCCGCCACTAATCTTTTATCAGTGCTGACAAATTTTTGGGCTTGATAGTAATGCTCCACAGTCAACCAATATTGACCGTGCAGAGAAATGTCGTGTAGTGAAAAATTAGAAAAGCAGCCGTAAGGCTCCTCTACTTTATAAAAATAAATTATCATTAGATTTGAGATTTTATATTTTACAGGATTTAGGTAGAATGTAATTATTCAGGCTGGTACTAAAGCGCTTTACCGCGTTAGAGTAACGTTTCAAACCACTTTTTGCCTCCAGGAGTATTTGAGATTGATTCTATGAGCAGCGCGGGGCTTGTATTAAAAAAATCCTCGCATCGAATCGACTTTATTTAAAATAGCATTTACGCTTTTGAACCGAGTTTCTTGGAAAAAAGCGGGTTGGGGAACAAAAAATCTAGGAATCAACGGGCTTTCTCAGGAATAGTGCGTAATTCCTATTTTTAAATTAACGAGTAAGAATTTGAAATCAAGAATAAGTAATGGGGATTTAAGAATATTTATTATTCCCTCTTCCTTCATTCTAAAACAACATCAGCTTTTGAAAAGCGCGGTTAGCAATATGGGCATAACGCGGTTCGCCACACAAAATTTTGCTCATCAACTGAGTAGTCCTCGGAAATTGGAGGCCCGCTCTATAAACAACTCCTGTAAACTGATAGAACGCCTTGGCCAAGCGACTGGCCCAAACCATATCAGTCTTCCATTCTTGGGCGATCGATTCAGTGTACTGCTCCTTAGCGTCGTCGGCACCTTCAAGAGCTCGATCGATCGCCTTAGCGGCCTTAAAGCCACTAAAAATGGCAGGACGAATCACCTCACCGGACAGGGGGTCGGCGAGACTGGCTGTGTCTCCTGCCAGCAGCGAATTTTGCGACAGAACGTCCCTGCTTTGCTAGGTGATAAGCTGCTGTGCTGCCTGCCCGGCCTGCACCGACAATAATGCAATCAAACATTTTGGGTAATGGGTAACTGGTAATGAGTGATTGGTCATGGGGCAGGAGGAATTGGTAACTTAATGATTGTTAAATCTTGAGTTTTTAACTCACTACTCACAAATCATTAAGCGTCTGGGCGTTGTTCGCGGCCTGATCTCGGCAATCTCAAAACTCTTCCTATTCCCCCTGCCCAATTTCCCATTCCCTAAACAGTCGTGATATCTTTCTCTTTCGCTGCCAGAACTTCTTCTATTTTGGCAATGTACTTGTCCGTCAGCTTTTGAATTTTATCTTGCAAGTCCCGCGATTCATCTTTAGAGATATCGCTGCTTTTTTCCTGCTTGCGAATCGAGTCAACGGCATCGCGGCGGATATTGCGAATTGCAACTTTACCTTCTTCAGCAAACTTACTGGCCATTTTGACAAATTCTTGGCGTCTGTCGCTCGTCAGCGGCGGAATGTTCAAGCGAATAACTGAACCGTCGTTGTTGGGAACGAGTCCTACATCCGACAGGGAAATCGCTTTTTCGATCGAGGTGAGTGCTGTGCGATCGAACGGTTGAATGTTGATCGTAGTCGCATCCGGCGTGCCGATGTTGGCAAGGGATTTGATCGGAGTTGGAGAACCGTAGTAGTCTACCATGACTCGATCGAGGAGGGAGGCGTTGGCGCGTCCCGTCCTAATAGTATTAAAAGACCGTTGAGTAGCCTCAACTGCCTTTTGCATATGATCTTCTGCTTCAGCTAACTTCACACAAACCTCCGACAAGAGTTCCAATAGATTCTCCCATTACAGCTCGGTAGATGTTGCCCGACACCGAGAGGTCAAATACCATAATAGGAATATTATTTTCTTTGCAAAGGGCGATCGCCGTACTGTCCATCACCCGCAAATCTTGATTCAAGACGTGGGCATAGGTGAGAGTTTGATACCTGCGCGCGTTGGGGTTGAGGTGGGGGTCGGAATCGTACACCCCATCTACCTTAGTAGCTTTAAAAATCACCTCTGCATCAATTTCAGCCGCCCGCAAAGCGGCTGTAGTATCAGTAGTAAAAAAAGGATTGCCAGAACCGGCACCAAAAATCACTACTCGTTTTTTTTCGAGGTGGCGAATTGCCCGCCGCCGGATGTAGGGTTCAGCTACTTCTTGCATGGCGATCGCCGATTGCACCCTCGTTGGCACTCCTGCTTGTTCCAGGGCATCCTGCAAAGTGATAGCATTCATCACCGTAGCAATCATGCCCACATAATCAGCCGTTGCCCGATCCATCCCTGCCGAAGCAGCTTTCACCCCGCGAAAAATGTTGCCGCCACCGACAACAATCGCGATTTGAATGCCTTGGGATACGACTTTGGCCACTTCCTGGGCGATCGACTGAACGACTACCGGATCGATGCCGTAGCCCAAGCTGCCCATCAGCGCTTCACCGCTGAGCTTCAGCAAAACTCGCTGATATACCATCCCCATGCCGCCACTATTTTTTTACTCTTTTTGCCTCCACCATAAGATACCAGTACAGGTGCATTTTGAACATCAATTACCCAGAACAGACCCAAAAGCCTGTTCCAGAACACTTGACTGAGAACGGTTGACTAAATTTAATCCTTGGGAACGAAATTAAGAGCAGCAGAATTCATGCAGTAACGCTGACCGGTTGGTTTGGGCCCGTCGTTAAATACGTGACCAAGATGAGCGTCGCAAACAGCGCACAGTACCTCTGTTCGGCGCATGAACAAGGTGTTATCCGACTCGCACTTGACATTTTCTTCGCTAACGGGAGCGTAGAAACTCGGCCAACCGGTACCGGAATCGAACTTTGTTTCTGATTTAAACAGCTCTGTACCGCAGCAAATGCAATTATAAATTCCGGGTTTTTTGTTGTCGTGATACTCCCCGCTAAAAGCTCTTTCTGTTCCCTTTTTTCGGGCGACTTTGAACTGTTCGGGCGTTAGTTGCTGTTGCCATTCTGCGTCGGTTTTTTGAACTTTTTCAGTCATAATTTGATGTTGAGTTAAGATGTATTTAGCTGTTGAGTGTTGACGGTTAACTGTTGAGTGTTGACGGTTAACGGTATATTCCTAGTTAACTCATGCTTCCATTAATATTAACCTAATTGGCTCGAAATGAACATACCAGGGAAAAGGATTGTCCTTAATAGCCCTCCACTTTTCCTTGAAAACTTCGGCTTGCAACTGATAATCTTGGGAATCATTGGGAGGCGAGTGCAATTTGAGATATAATGTCACCCGGTGCGGAGTTTCCACAGTCGAGGCGATCCAACAAGCAAAAGTATTTTCACGATCGCACCCGCTAACAAAACTCAGTTGATGAGCCCGAATTCCCACAGAAACTAGAGATTTGGGAATTGGTTCGACTACAGTCAGAGTACAGCCCCAGTCGATCGCCTCGACGACAGTTTCTGCGATCGGTTTAGCTGCTGAGAAATTCTTACAGCCCGTCAACTGGGCGACGGTGAAGTTGCCAGGGCGATCGAAAATGTTCTCTTTGGTATCAAAGGCGATCGGCCTTCCCTGGGCCAAAACCAACAGATTTTTGCACACCCGGTAAACTTCCTCTAAATTGTGGCTGACAAACAAAGTAATTCCCCGATAATTAGCCAGAGTCTGCATTAACTCGCGTTCTAGTTGACTGCGTAAGTGAGTATCCAAAGCAGAAAACGGTTCGTCTAACAGCAGCAATTCTGGAGAAGGGGCGATCGCCCTCGCCAAAGCCACCCGCTGCTGTTGGCCCCCCGAAAGTTCGTGCGGGTAGCGGTTTTCCAGTCCCGACATTTGCACCGAAATTAGCTGTTCTTTTACTCGAAGTTTTTGCTCGCTTTCAGATAAATGCTGCAAGCCAAACGCAATATTTTGAGCAACACTCAGGTGAGGAAATAAAGCATAGTTTTGAAACAAAAACCCGATACGGCGGTCTTTAGAAGGTACATTAATACCCTGTGCTGAGTCAAATAAAACCTTGCCATTGACTACAATTTTACCGCTGCTGGGAGTTTCCAAACCAGCGAGGCAGCGCAGAGTCATGCTCTTACCAGAACCCGACGCGCCCAAAATTCCCAGCACTTCCGGGCCGATATCGAAACCGACATCCAAGGCAAAGCTGGAGAGAGGTTTAAAAATTCTTAAACAAAGTCCGCTTTTCGGTTGTTGTTTTTGAGATTGGGTGGTAAAACTAGACGCGAATTTAGGAAGATTTGATTGCAGTCTTTGGCTCGAATTCGCTTTGGGCGATGTCCTTTGTAAATTCGTCCAAAAATTAACAACAGTTAGCACGCTCAAAGAAATACTCAGAATAATCAAAACCCAAATAGCAGCTTGCCCCATATCCCCTGCTTCCACAGCAAAATAAATTGCCATCGGGATAGTTTGAGTTTGTCCGGGAATATTTCCCGCTAACATCAACGTCGCACCGAATTCACCCAAAGCGCGAGCAAATGCGAGAATAGTTCCTCCTAAAATTCCCGGCCATGCTAGCGGCAACATAATTCGCCAAAAGACTTGCCACTCCGATGCTCCCAAAGTGCGGGCTGCGTTGAGAAGATTGGCATCAATTTGCTCAAAAGCTCCCAAAGCAGTTTTGTACATGAGGGGAAATGATACAACTGTGGCAGTAATGGCGGCGGCTTGCCAAGTGAAAATTATAGTAAAGTCGAATTGTAGCAAAAATTGCCCGATCGCCCCATTTCTACCAAACAGCAGCAGCAGCAAAAATCCCACTACTGTCGGCGGCAACACTAAGGGAGAAATTAAAATGCCTTCAATCAAAGCTTTACCTCTGATGCGAGTTGAAAGCATCCACCGAGCAGCGGCTATTCCCAGGAAAAAGGTGATAAATGTCGCAATAGCGGAGGATTTTAGAGATATCCAGAGCGGAGAAATATCAAATTCCATCTATAAATATATCCGCGTTAATCAGCGCTTATCTTCTTTCATCAGCGGTAAAAAATCCCTAATTAGTTAGTTATCGAACTTTGCCAAATCCATATTTCTGAAATACTATTTTAGCGCGATCGCCCGCCAAAAAGTCAACAAACGCTTTTGCAGCAGCGGGATTGCGGGTGTTTCTGATAACTGCCAGCGGATAAACAATGGGCGAGTGCAAATTTTCCGCAGCCGTTAGCCGCACAGTTACTTTGTCGGAGGCTGTGGCGTCAGTCGCATAAACTATACCAGCATCAACGTTACCGCTTTCGACGAATGTCAGCACTTGGCGGACGTTATTTCCTAGCACTAATTTTGGCTGTATTTGCCGCCACAATCCAAGTTTATTTAGCATTTGCTGAGCGTATTGGCCCACAGGTACGCTCTTGGGTTCGCCGATCGCAATTTTCTTGATTCGGGCATCTGTCAACTGTTTGAAATCGCTCAAAGCAACACCGTTTTTGGGAGTAATCAAAACTAGACGATTTGTGAGCAAATTGCGGCGTGTGTCGTTAATTAGCAGGTTAGATTGCTGCAAAGCATCCATTGGGTTGGTGGCGGCGCTGAAAAATACATCTACCGGAGCGCCTTGCTGAATTTGCTGTTCTAGAGCGCCGGAAGCACCAAAATTATAAGTAATAGTAAAATTCGGATTACTGCTTTGATAAACAGTTTTGATTTCCCCTAAAGCTTTCGAGAGACTGATAGCAGCGGATACGTTTAAAGAGGTGCGCTGCTGCGTATCGACTGAGGAAAAGTTCTGAAATAAGTTCCAACTAATTAGCAGTGCTAGCATAACGGCGACTGCGAGAATTAAGTTGGGAATACGTCTACTTTTCAGGTTCACAGAAAATTGCTTTGAATCTTTTTACTCCTTACCAGACTCTGCCTGGTAAAGCAGATGCGGAGGGTGTACCTCGAATTGACCTCCACTCTTTGACGAGGCAGAGCCTCTGGAGATAGGTTCCCAGGCACAGCCAGGGAACCAGTTAATAATTAGTGCCGGAACGTTAATTTTAAATCTGCCTATGCTCGCCATTTGACGGAACAGCCTATTGCCTCTGTAGTTGAAGGCTCAACGGGTTGACTGTTGAGCAATTGGTCGATCGCACTCCGCAGATAAGAAACCTGCACCGCCGCCGGATCGTCAGCGTTGTCGTCAATTAAACCTTTATAGCGCAGTTTGCCGTCTTGGTCTAATAAAAAAACCTCCGGCGTTTTAGAAGCCCCAAAACTTTCAGCCACATCTTGAGCAACATCTCGGATGTACGGGAAGTTGAGTTGATTGTTGGCGGCAAAAATTTTCATGTTCTCAAAACTGTCGTCGGGATACTGGTTTGCATCATTAGCATTAATCCCGATTAAGGTAACATCTCGATCTTGAAAATCTGCTTGAAGTTCTTTCATACGATTGAGATACAACTGCACGTAAGGGCAATGATTGCACATAAATATCACCGCTATCGCCCGAAATTTTTCTAAATATCGAGCTAAATGGTGAACTTCTTCGTCAACTCCCGGCAATTCAAAATCGGGAGCGTAGCCGTTAATGGGAGTACCCGTTGTATCGATTAGTAAACTCATGTTTTCAGGAGGTGAAGAGGAGTATTTGCCAGCATGAAAGATGAAACTGTCAGCACGAATAAAATTGGCTGTTGTTTGGCTTTAGCTTAATTCTAGCCTTGCCAACAGCCTATTGTGATTCGTACTTCGCGATTTATTCCTCGTCTGGCTTTAGCCAACCTTGAGCCAGAGCTTGGTATCCAATAAGTTTGTATGCTAATTTGGCGGCGGTAAATTCTGAGACTACAGAATCTACAATAGGTGCTAATTCCATAATGTCACACCCAATTACTTCGTAGGACTCGAATACGCGGCGCAAAAATCCGGTGAGGGAATACCAATTTAGTCCGCCCGGTTCGGGAGTGCCAACCCCTGGCATTAATGTTGGATCGATGCCGTCTAAGTCGATCGTCAAAAATACTCGCTTAGTTGTTATGCTGGCAATTGCCCGATCGGCCCAATCCGGTTGAGTAGCGATTTCTCTGGCTCGAATCACGTTTAGCTGTTTTGCTTTAATCAAGTCGGCTTCTTCCTTGCAGATAGCGCGAATCCCGATTTGCAGTGTGGGTAAGCCCATATCGACAACACGTCGCATCACGCAGGCGTGGTTGTGAATCGAGCCTTCGTATTCGTGCCGCAAGTCGCCGTGGGCATCGATTTGCACGACTGTGAAAGGTTCGTTTGGGTATGCTTGGCGATAACCTTCGACAACGCCTGCAGTGATGCTGTGTTCGCCTCCGAGGGAGATCACAAATTTATTTTCGGTAACTAGCTGGTAGACGGCTGCTTGGGTGACTTGCAGCATTTCTGAGGATGAAACTGGTTGCCTGTTGCGGGTATCGGCGATCGGCTCTTTTGTATAAATTCCGACATCGTAGCAAACTTCGGAATCTAATTCTTCGTCGTAGCACTCGAGTTGATGAGAAGCTTCTAGAAGTTTAGCGGGCCCGTTTTCGCACCCCCGGCGGTAAGTGGTTGTTGCCTCGTAGGGAATTGGTAAGATAACTACTTTGGCTGTGTCGTAGTCGGGTACAATTTCGGAACCGAGAAACGGCACGACGGAAGTTGGGGCGATCGTTGGCATAGGGGAAATTTCAATAAAGCAAAGAAGTCAGCATCTTTAATCCTGACATAATATCGGCTCTAACTGCAAAGT
Organism: Microcoleus sp. LAD1_D5; assembly: GCF_036702115.1. Taxonomy (NCBI): domain Bacteria; kingdom Bacillati; phylum Cyanobacteriota; class Cyanophyceae; order Oscillatoriales; family Microcoleaceae; genus Microcoleus; species Microcoleus sp. LAD1_D5. Next base: position 23,242 of record NZ_JAUBSA010000032.1, read on the forward strand.
CATCAGTCAGAAGGAAGAATAAAGAAGGAAGAGGAAAGAGGGAAGAGGAAAGAGGTATTAACCGCAGAGGGCGCAGAGGGCGCAGAGGGAGGAGGGAAGGAAGGTTTGGGATTTATGTCCTAGTGGTTGCCTCGAATTGCGATACGGTTTGTAGTAATGACGGAAGTCCTTCTCACTCTTAAATTTTTACTTTTTTATTTCTATGGCATCTTCTAGTCCCGCTTTGTCAACAGTTGTTTCGCCTCAAACTTGGCTGTGGAAAGGCTTTCCCATTTGCTACCAAACTGCGGGAACGCAGGGGCCTGCGGTGGTGTTTGTTCACGGTTTCGGTGCGTCTTGGGGTCACTGGCGCAAGAATTTGCCGGCGCTGGCTGCTGATTGCCGCTGTTATGCGATCGACCTCATCGGTTTTGGCGGTTCTGCTAAACCCGCGCCCAAGCTTGAGATTGACTATACTTTTGAAACTTGGGGTCAGCTAATTGCTGATTTTTGTCGGGAAGTTGCGGGCGGGCCGGCTTTTTTGGTGGGAAATTCGATCGGCTGTGTGGCAATTATGCAAGCGGCAGTGGATTTTCCCGATATTGCTGAGGGCGTAATTTTACTCAATTGTTCCCTGCGGTTGCTGCACGATCGCAAACGCGCCGAATTGCCTTGGTATCGCAGTTTTGGAGCGCCAATCGCACAAAAAGTTTTAAATGTCAAGTGGATAAGTAAACTATTTTTTAAACAATTAGCAACGCCAAAAACAGTAAAAAAAGTGCTTTTGCAAGCTTATCGCCGTCCTGAAGCTGTCAGCGACGAACTGGTAAATATGCTGCTGGAACCTGCTAAAGACAGCGGCGCAGTGGAAGTATTTGTAGCATTTATCAGTTATTCTCAAGGGCCACTACCGGAGGATTTGTTGCCGCGTTTGAGCTGTCCTGCTTTGATTTTGTGGGGTACGGACGACCCTTGGGAGCCGATCGCATTGGGGCGAGAATTGGCAAAGTTTCCGGCTGTTGAAAAGTTTATTCCTTTGGAGGGAGTGGGCCATTGTCCCCAGGATGAAGCGCCGGAATTGGTCAATCCTATTTTACTCGATTGGATTAAAGAGCGATCGAGATTTGCCGAAAATCCGCCCCTTTAATCAACAAAGGAATAGGCACTTTAGCTAAGCGATCGGGTTAACTTAGAATTGAGAGTTTTTAGGAGTTGAAGTGGGAGCTATATTTCCGCGATCGCGCCATAGCAACAACGGAATGCTTAACGTTCCTAAAATCATTACAACTCCAGTCAGAATCCAAACTAGCACACGATTTGGGCGATAATCACCTCGCTCAATTTGCCAGAAAACTCGATTATAACGCCATGCTGCTAAGGCAATCACCGCAATCCCAAAAACGACCAGACTCAGCCCCAAAGTTTCTGAGTTGAAGAAGGGAGGGGAGGAAACTTCTTGCTGACTCACTGTAGCTTGAAATTGACGGAGAAACAAACTGAACCGACTGATCGCAAACCCAAAACCAATTAAAGCGAGTGAAGTTCGTAACCATGCAAGAAAGGTGCGTTCATTTGCCTGATGTTCCCGCTGTCGGTCTATTTTATCACCCTTGTTCATCAACCTTACCTTGATAAAATATCTTAAGCTTTCCCTCGTTGATTATTGTTTCACTTGTGATTGCGGAGGGAAGTATCGCTATTGCGATCGTGATTCATCATCACCAAAAAATATAGTATCAGTAAATCGACAAAAAAGCGATCGCCTCCATCTCTACCAACAGAAAATAAGAGGACACAGCAATGCTGTGTCCCTACAAATTCCCCAGTTATAATCCAGTTTAAAAAGACTTAGCCGCACCGCCGGACTGAGCCTTTTTCTCCAACCAATCCTGACCCAATCTGATTGTCACATCCGACTGCAAAGAACCGGTACTCTCAACCAGCACATCTCCAAAACCCAAAAACTGGCGAATCGCTTGAGCACCTTTAATATCGCCCTGTTGAGCTACTAGAGTAGTTACCTCCAGCGGTTCGGGCCAAGCTTTATAAACCTGAACATTCCGATAACCCGCTTGAGTCAAAATCTTGACAAAATCTTCAACAGCCGATGGATCTCCGGTACTATCTTGAATCGCCACATTCAGAAAAGTCGCATCAGCATTCTCAATTTCCCAAGTATTTTGGCCGAAGTCAAAATGTTCCGCCACCATAGTTTCGATGGCATATTGGTCTGGCAACCAAAAACTTGACTTGTAATCTTTCGCATCGCTAAATTTACCGGGAACCATCAACATCTGCACGCCAGCGCGATCAGTTTGAGTAGCAAAACCAGCCAAAGCTACCAATTCTTCTATACTCAAATTCGTGTCAAGGTGAGACTGAATCACCGATAAAATCTTCGGTAGTCGAGACAGCAAACCTACATTTACTTCCTGTTCCACAAAAGCCCGCATCAACAATTGCTGGCGCTGCACCCGCCCGATATCGCCCAAATCGTCGTGCCGGTAAAGCAAATATTGCACAATTTGTTCGCCGTTGAGCTTCTGCTTGCCAGCCTTTAAATCTATATATAAATGCTGGCTGTGATCGGTATACTTCATGTCTTTCGGGACATTAATAGTAATGCCACCAAGGGCATCTACCAAACTTTTTATGCCATGAATATTAACTGTGACATAGCGGTCAATTCCCACGCCGCCCAAGAGTCCGCTGACTGCCTTCGCTGACGAAGCTGGACCCCCGTAGTAATTAGCTTCGTTTATTTTCACCTCGCCCCTACCTTCAACATAGGTGCGGGTGTCTCGCGGAATGGAAAGCACGCTTAACTTTTTATTTTGAGGGTCAAACCTAACCAACAGCATGGTATCGGTTAAGCCCTTAAATGAGTTTTCCCAAACCTCGTATCCGACATTTTTGTTGGCACTTCCTTCGATGTCAGAGGTCAGAACTTTAAGTCCTAAAACTAAAATATTAACTGGGCGAGTCAGCTCCGGCATCTTCATGTTGAGCTTTGCCATGTCGCCTTGAGAAAATACTGCTGCTTCTTCAGGGCTCAACTTTTGTTGCTGAAGCGGCGTTGTAGAAAGGGACACGGCTAGCAACGCTCCGGCTGTCGCTGAGAGCATGGCTACTCCAGCCAAACCAAAACCAAAACCCAGCCAGCGGCCTCGATGGGGCTGGGAAGCTTTTTTGGTTGCAGGTTGAGCAGTTGATTGTTGGATAGGGTCTTGATTAGGAATTTTTTGAGCTGGCACTGGCTTCCTCACACACAACAAAAATAAAAAAGATAATGGCAATATGTAGTATCAAGCTGAAGACGCAATCAATCAATACCGTAGGGGCCTAAAAGAACCCTAAATTATGATAAATGTTTGCCCACCACTTGCTCGGCTACGCGGCTAATTCCGGGCAACCATAGCGGTTGACGCTTCCAGAGGCGAACCATCAGTCCCAGAGCAACGATGAAATAGCTGGTTGTTAGCAGGCTACTCATTAATAACATGGGAAGTGTCGGAGATTCCGCAGAAATCGCTCCAGCTTCTAAAAGAATATGTCCTAAGAGCCAACTAAAAGCAAGGGCAATTGCCAAGCGGCTGATGGCTTTGCGTTCGGGACTACCCTGACGGCGGTAAAGAGTCCACAGGGCGGGGAAAAAGCCGATGACTGGGATCATTAATACAAACAGACTGCCACGATCGAGTTCAGGATTTTCTAAGGGATCTGTTTTTTTCATAATTCGGTACTCAAAATTTGCAGAAGGTCAGATTTTGCACACAAGTTATTTGTTAGAGGGAAAATTGATATCCTAAACCAAAATTCCGAGAGCTGGGCTGGGGCGATCGCCAAACTTGTCTGTCAGAGGCAAAATTTTTCTGCCCTGCCAATCTCGCGACCGATCGTTGGCAACTTTTCGGCCCGGAGACCCGTATTTTGATAAACTGGATACAGCACAGGAGACAGGAGAACCCACGAAAGCCATGACCCAATCCCAAAAACCGATTGTTATTGCTCCATCCATATTATCAGCCGATTTTAGCCGTCTTGGAGAAGAGATTCAGGCTGTCGATCGAGCTGGGGCTGACTGGATTCACGTAGATGTGATGGACGGTCGCTTTGTTCCTAATATTACTATCGGGCCGCTGATTGTTGAGGCAATTCGCCCTGTTACTACCAAGGTGATCGATGTCCACTTGATGATTGTGGAGCCGGAGAAGTACGTCGAGGACTTCGCTAAGGCTGGTGCTGACATTATTTCGGTTCATGCTGAGCATAATGCTTCGCCTCATTTGCACCGCACCCTCGGCCAAATTCGGGAATTGGGCAAAATGGCTGGTGTGGTTCTGAATCCTTCGACGCCTTTGGAGTTGATCGAGTACGTGCTGGAACTTTGCGATTTGGTGCTGATTATGAGCGTCAATCCCGGCTTTGGCGGTCAAAGTTTTATCCCGGCTGTTTTGCCGAAAATTCGCCAGTTGCGTAAAATGTGCGACGACAAGGGCCTGGATCCTTGGATTGAGGTGGATGGCGGTTTGAAGGGGAACAATACTTGGCAGGTTCTGGAAGCGGGTGCAAATGCGATCGTCGCTGGTTCTGCTGTGTTTAAGGCGAATGATTACGCAGCCGCGATCGAGGGTATCCGCCACAGCAAGCGTCCGACTCCTGAGTTGGCGGCGGTTTAATCAAAGATTTTTCTAGTTTTTCTGGTTTTTCTCGTTCCCAGCCCCAGCAGGCTGGGAACGAATTTTTAGACTCGGTTTCCCAGAGTCAGGAATTACTTATTTCGAGACAGATGCGAGAATGCTTTCCATCTCAGAAAGCTCGATCGCCCCGGAGAAAGTTTGACCGTTCATAATAAAGAAGGGAGTGCCTTGAATGCCCAGTTGTTGAGCGAGTTGCACGTCTTTCTCAATGGCGGCTTCGGCAGCGGGGCTGTTGCGATCGGTGTTAAATTTATCTAATTTTAGATTGAGCTTTTGGGCGATCGATCCGTACAATGGTTCGCCTAACTCTTTCTGCCCTTCAAACAAAGCGCTGTAGTATTCCCAGAATTTGCCCTGCTGTTGGGCAGCCCAAGCTGCTTTTGCTGCTGGCAGCGCTTGAGGGTGAATTGAAGTCAAGGGAAAATGCTTGTAAGCTAAAGTAACTTTGTCCTGGTGTTTTGCCATAAACTGCTTGACAGTATCGTGAGCGCGCGCGCAAAATGGACATTGAAAGTCAGAGAATTCTAAAAGTACAATTTGCTGGGAAGGTGAACCCGTGCTGGGAGAATCCCCGATCGAAGATTTGGGATTAGTTTTCATCTCCTGCAAAAATGACTGCTGCGCTGCTTTGAGAGACTGCTGCTGCTGTTGCTGGTACGCTTGTACCGACTCTATAATTGCTTGCGGGTTTTCGCGGATAACCTGCAAGACTTGCTCTTTCAACTTGGGATCGACTGAATTCCCAGCCGCTGACTGCGCGGGGGAACAACCGATAAATACCAGGCAACCTGCCAGGAGTACAGCCAAGCAGAAAGCTTGCTGGCTGCGGAGTTTTCGCCAAATAGTGGATACGTTCATCTTTTTTTTCTGATTCACAGCAACACTTAATCCTACATTTAATTTTGCGGAGTGTCAGGTATACCGGTGTTGACTGCTGTCCAGCTATTTTTAGCTTTGACCAATAATTAGTCATTGGCAATCGGTAATTCGTAGTCGGTAATTGGCAAGGGGTGTTAATCTCTCGAACAGCTACGAGTCCAATAATTAAGATTTAAATCCTAGGGGTTTATTATAATATAATGTCCCCTAGAAAGACCGCAATTAAAACAGTTTTTAGTCAGGACTCAAGTCCTCAGAATCTTATGAGGACTCAAGTCCTCACTACAAACGGGAGTTGGGTTATTTTACAGGACTGGATATAAAAGATAAAAGGACGATCGCCTGGGCGATCGTCCTTTTATTTGCTGCACCTATTATCCGCTTTTAGGCTTGTCTAAATCAGAGACTATTTACGGTTGTTGAGCCATTTAGCCGCAACTATTCCCAAAATACCTGCAACAACTGGATTTCCCAAAAACTTCATCAAACTCGGCTGTTCTGCCAGCACTTCTTGGAAAATATCCGGGTGATTGTGATAGGTAAACGAGGCCAGCTTGGTAACATCGTCAGCATTCATGCGGCTGGCGTGGTGAGTAGAAAGTCCTAGCTGCTTTTCCAATTGGCGATCGTCCAATCCTCTCTTGCCCAAATGCTTGAAGAATTCCCGCGCTACATCATCGCGTTCGTTTGGCTTAATTTGGGCGATCGCCTTTTGCAATTCCGGTTCCAACTGAGCCGGCGGGAGGGAGTCGTGATTTAGGGAACGCCCGAATAATTGTTTGCGCTGAGCCGGCGAAGTTCTCTGAGCAAAATCGTCAAAGTTTTCGTAATCTTCACCCGTTGTCTCAGGCATCATTTCTCGATCGCCCTGGGCTAAATCGTTCATGATTTGACGCTTGTAATTATCGCTGCTACTCATGGTAACTTTTTTCCAATCTACACAACATTTCAGTCTTAAATTGAGATTGTTTCGCCTTCAAAAGACTGCGGAATATTAAACCGTCACGCGGCTATCATTTAAGCTTGCTAACCAGGTCAAGACTTGTATTCAATCTGATTTGATTGCTGGTCGTACTTAGCAGTCAAAATCAACTTTTTGTCAGGAGCGTAAACCAAAACACTTACATCCTGATTTGGGAAATTGCGGTGAAAACCTTGTGCTAAAGATTTGGCCAAATCTTTCACTTCAGTAGGGCGGACTTGCGGGGTAATTACAACTCCCAATTTGTTATTGTCGCGCACGTAAGCATCCTGAACGAGGCCCTTAGCCGTTTTTGTTACCCATTGACCAAAATCTTGACCGGCGGCCGTATTGCCACGTTCTAGCTGCGCGTAATAACCCTGACTGCCACCAACTGCTACAGGTACATCAGTTGATTTTTGGGCTGAAACGCTGGGCGCGCACGCAGTAGTAACTGCCAGCATTAATACCAAAAGTACGCCCGCAATTATTTTGCGACTCTGCTGCAATAAACTCACCTTTTTTTCCTCCTTTCACAAAAGATTTTGAATACTTGAAAGGGTCAGGTTGCTCGACCCTCTCAATTAGTATTAGGCTTAGTCTAGTTTCTTTTTGAGCTCATCTTTTACATCTTCGATCGCGTGACCAGCTTCAGCTTGTTTTTGCTTGGCTTTGCCTTCTGCTTTATCTTTCGGATCGCCAGTAACATTGCCTAGGGCTTCTTGAGCAGCGCCTTCGATGTTTTTGCCAGTTGCCTTTGCTCTATCTTCAACGCTCATGGGTTTCTCCCTATCTGTATCAAAGTTGACAGTTTTTACTTAAACTCATTATAGGTAACTAGGAGCTGCTTTGCACTCTACCTCTAGGAATAAAATAGGAATAAAAAATGAATAACAAATGAAGATGGAAGATGGAAAAGTTATTTTTCAGTCGGGGACGGACTGCCTCTTTCATACTTATCGGTTTTTTTTACTGTTCCTGGTGGCTGCAACGAAGTATTTCTGTAAAAAAACTGGTGGATGGTCACCCCGCTTCCCGGACGTTTTTTTTTTACCCAAAAGCATTTAAAATTATAAATTTTTATTTAATTCTGCCTTCTGCCTTCTGCCTTGAAAAGTAGGGTGTGGGCAAGACCGCATCTTACCTACACCCTCAAAAAATCTGTATTAGTTTTAATCTACCTTGGTATGACATTCTTCATCTATTTTGTGCTGAAGTTCTTCTTTGAGCTGTTCAACAGCGCGCATAGTTTGAGCATTTTCTTGTTTTTGCTGACCGAGGGCTTTTTCTGTTTCCTCGCCGAGCAATGTTTCCCGGGATTTTGGTAGGGTTACTTCATTCTCGCTGCTAGTATGGGTCGCCTTTTCTTCAGTATTCATTAGTTTTTCCCCTATTGTTTGCAAAATTTATTTTTAACAAGGGTACTTAGAAGTTAACCTTATACTTATTATAAGGGAAATCACGAAGACTTCCCTCTGCCTGAAGGGAGAGAGGGGCTGGTGAAGAGTTTTGAGTTTTGAGTTTTGAGTTTTATAGTTAAGATAAATCACGGAGACTTCCATTGGCCCGAAAGGAAATAGGGAAAGGGCTATAGTGCGTGAGATTGCTTGGTGAGTCGCAAGGCGCGGGCCGTGAATGAGCTGGGGAGAGGGGAGGGGGGGAGAATTTTTCTGCAGCGCGCGATCGCATTAAGTGCCGAATGTTGTATAAGGCTCTTTCAACATCCGTAAAAAATGAAGAGACAAATAGGCGACAGGTTAGTGCAGACTTAAGTCTATGCTGAGAGTTTGACCGTTAAAATCAACAGGATCCAGCAATTCCCAAGTTTGGTGGCGATCGGGTTAAATAATCTGCTAAAGAAAAGTTAGCATCAAGGCAAACTTCGTGCTGGATCGAACTAAAATTTCTGTTATTAGTAAAAATTATCTAAAACCCTATGGGAGCAAGGAGCAGTAACCCCCTCAAGGCAGCCGGCCCGACTCGTGAGCCGATCAAAATAGGCGTGTTGCATTCGCTGACGGGCACGATGTCCATCAGCGAAATTTCTGTTAAAGATGCGACGCTATTGGCTGTTGAAGAAATTAATGCCGCGGGAGGGGTGCTCGGACGCCCCTTGGAAGCGGTTATAGAAGATGGAGCCAGCGATTTGCAGACTTTTGCTCAAAAAGCTAAGCAATTGCTCTTAGAAGCGCAGGTGGCGGTGGTATTTGGCTGTTGGACTTCGGCGAGCCGCAAAGCTGTACTGCCGGCTTTCGATCACGGCAGAGGGTTGCTGTTCTATCCGGTGCAGTATGAAGGGCTAGAACAGTGTCCGAATATTTTCTACACTGGTGCTGCCCCGAACCAACAGATTGTGCCTGGGGTGAATTACTTGCTGGCACAGGGGAAGCGGAAAATTTTCCTGTTGGGTTCGGACTATCTGTTTCCCCGGACGGCAAATCGGATTGTGAAAGCTCAACTGGCGGCACATGGGGGAGAGTTGGCGGGGGAAGTGTATCTGCCGCTGGGTTCGAGGGAAGTGGGGGAGGCGATCGCACATATTTTAGCAGTGAAACCGGATGCTATTCTCAACACTCTCAACGGCGATAGCAATGTGGCTTTTTTCCAAAAGCTGCGGGAGGTTGGCTTGAAACCGGAGGATTTGCCGGTGATGTCGGTCAGCGTAGCAGAAGAGGAAGTGCGGGCGATCGGGCCGTCCAATATTGCCGGACATTTGGTGGTTTGGAACTATTTTCAAACGGTAGATACAGCGGAAAATCGGAAATTTGTCAAAGCTTATAAAGCCCGATACGGGGAAAATCGAGTCACGGATGACCCGATCGAAGCGGCTTATTTGGGCGTTTACCTGTGGAAGCAAGCAGTAGAAAAAGCTGGTTCGACAAATGTGGTTAAAGTCAGGGCGGCTGCTAAAAATATTGAGTTTGCAGCGCCTTCGGGCAAGGTAAAAATAGATGCCCAAACTCAGCATATCTGGAAAACAGTGCGGATTGGCAAGGTGAGGGTGGACGGTCAAATTGAGGAGATTTGGAATTCCGGCGCACCGGTTCCGCCAGATCCTTTTCTCAAGGGCTATCCTTGGGCGGCGGCACTTACTACGAGGGGGATTTCTCTGGGAACTCGGGCGTCTTTGAGCGGGCTGTTTGTCATCTTGGTACTGATAACTTGGATGGCGGTGGGAGTCGGGTGGATGGGTTCTGTGGAGATGAAGAACTATTTGCTGACAATAGAGGCTGCCTCACATCCGACGGCGGGGGTTCCCGAGGCAGCAATGGCGGTGCTGGTGCAGCAAACTCTCTTGGTGGCGAGCCGCACTCAGCACTGGCTGATGGGGGCTTTGGTTTTGAGTTTGATCGCGGGGATAGTGGGTTTTGTGTCGGTGTCGGCAATTATTCGGAATCTCGGCTTGCTGCGGGAAACTGCGGAACTGATGGCGAGCGGTGATTTGACGGCTCGCTCGCCTGTTGTTTCTAATGACGCGATCGGGGTGCTATCTTCTACTCTCAATACAATGGCTCAGCAAATTAGCAGTTTGCTCAACGGTTTGGAAGTGCGGCAGCGACAGCTCGAAGAACGATCGGGCGAATTGGAAGTCGCTAAGAATGCTGCGGAAGCGGCCAACCGGGCCAAAAGCACATTTTTGGCAAATATGACTCACGAGTTGCGGACGCCCTTGAATGCGATTATCGGCTACAGCGAGCTGCTGCAAGAAGAGGCTCTGGAACTCGGCGAAGAAGAGTTTGTGATGGATTTGGCAAGCATTAATATGGCAGGCAAGCAGTTGCTCAACATTATTAGTGACATCCTGGATATTTCTAAAATTGAAGCAGGAAAGGTGACTCTTTTCTGGGAGACTTTTGAGGTGTGGGATTTGATCGAGGAGGTTGTCACTACTGTTCAACCGACGCTAGGGAAAAATGGCAATACTTTGATCGTCAATTGCGATCGCAATATTGGCACGATCTACTCCGATGCGTCGAAGCTGCGGCAAGCCCTGTTAAATTTGGCGAGCAATGCTGCTAAGTTTACCGATCAAGGCAAAATTACGATTAATGTTTGGAAGGAAGAAGGGAAGGTTTTGCCGATCGACAATTCCGAAGAACTCTCGGCAGATCCTTCTCGGTGTCAACAGCCTTCGATCGTCTTTCAAGTCACCGATACCGGCATCGGCATGACGGAGGATCAGGTGTCGAGGCTGTTCGGAGCTTTCGCTCAAGCGGACGATTCTACTACCCGCAAATACGGCGGCACCGGTTTGGGGCTGACAATTAGCCGGAAGTTTTGCCAGATGATGGGCGGAGACATTACGGTTGAGAGCGAGTTTGATTGCGGTTCTACTTTTACGATCCGGGTGCCGATTGCGGTTGCAAGCCCGAAAGAAGTGCAGGACGATCAAGAAATCGCAGAAATGCAGCCGAAGCCTTCCGAGGAGTTAGAAACGAGTGTAGCGGCGACTGAAGCGAAGCAAAAAGAAGTGCGATCGCAACCGCTGGATCTGCCCGATGCTGCTACTGTGCTGGTGATTGACGACGATCCAGACGCGCGGGATTTGATGACCCGTTGCTTGTCGAAACAGGGATTTCGGGTGCGATCGTCGGCTAGCGGTCAAGGGGGGCTTCTGTTGGCTAAGGAGTTGCTGCCCGACGCGATTATTCTGGACGTGATGATGCCGAGTATGGACGGCTGGGCGGTGCTGTCGGCATTGAAAGCCGATCAAGATTTGGTTGATATTCCAGTGATTATGATAACTTTTTTGGACGACAAAAATCAGGGTGTGGAATTGGGAGCGGCGGAGTATTTGGGGAAGCCTTTGGATTACAAGCGCTTTGCTGCTTTATTGAGCAAATATCAGCTTATCGGCAAGTAGTTAGTTGACTGTTGGCAGTGGTTATTAGCTATTAGTTATTAGTTATTAGTTATTGGTAGCAGATGACAACTAACAACTAACAACTAACAACTGACTAATTAATCTAAAAAGCCCATTAATGTCGAGCTATCGTCAATTTCGTTTGACGCAATAGGGCGGTTTCCTCCCATTGTGGAGTAAACTTCATCAATGTGAAGAGTGCTGATGCCAATAGGGCGGGCACCGGACATACTGAACATTTCACTGACTTGCATGGCGCTGGAGCCGATCGGGCGTCTTCCCACTGTCCCCACCACTTCCAAGTCGCTGGATTCCACCGGGCGATTGGCTACAATGCCGTAGGTTTCGCTGATGTGCAGGGTGCTGGTGCCGATCGGGCGATTCCCCGACATCGAGACGGTCTCGCTGATGGTAAAATCGTCTGGGCCGACGGGGCGGTTGTCATGCAGGTGTTGCGGCTGATAAAGTTGAATTCCCGCTGATTTTGCCTCTGCGGCTGCTGTCGCTTGGCTTTTGGAACTTGCTTTGCCGCGGCGGGCGATCGCATTGCCTTTATCTTTGGGGCTGAGACTCATATTTTTTTTCCTTGTGATTATTGGGCGTTGATTGCTGGGTGCGGACAACTGCTTTTCTTGGCTTTCTGCTTGCTATTTCGGCCGATGATTAAAATAATATTACAAAGTCTAACTATTTTTTTAACGAAATTGCAGAATCTCTGCATTTTTGTTAAGATTTATGGGTAATAGCTACATTTTCCTATGGTAACTGCGGCAGCATCTTTTCAATTGCAAGCGCCCTTCCAGCCCACAGGCGACCAACCGCTAGCGATTAAGCAACTCGTCAAAGGCATCGAAGCGGGCGATCGATTTCAAACCTTACTCGGCGCCACAGGTACGGGTAAAACCTTCTCCATTGCCTCGGTGATTGAAAAAATCGGTAGACCCACCTTAGTCCTAGCACACAACAAAACCCTAGCAGCTCAACTATGCAACGAACTGCGTAATTTTTTCCCTAACAATGCAGTCGAATACTTTGTCAGTTATTACGACTACTACCAACCTGAAGCATACATCGCCGTCACCGATACTTTCATTGAGAAAACGGCAGCAATTAACGACGAGATCGATATGCTGCGGCACTCAGCCACGCGATCGCTCTTTGAACGCCGCGACGTAATTGTAGTTGCTTCGATTAGCTGCATCTACGGTTTGGGAATGCCCGCAGAATACCTGAAAGCTGCTATTCCTTTGCAAGTAGGAATGGAAGTCAACCAGCGGCAAGTTTTGCGAGATTTAGTTAACGTCCAATACAGCCGCAACGATATAGATTTAGGCCGAGGCAAATTTCGCGTTAAAGGCGATGTTTTGGAAATCGGCCCCGCTTACGAAGATAGAATTATTCGCGTTGAATTCTTCGGGGATGAAATCGATGCCATTCGCTACGTTGACCCCGTAACAGGTAAAATCCTGCAAAGTTCAACGGCTTTAAATATCTATCCAGCGCGCCACTTTGTCACGGCAGAAGATAAATTAGAGGCAGCTTGTCAAGGGATAGAACTTGAATTAGAAGACCGACTGGCAGAATTTGAAAAAGAGGGTAAACTATTAGAAGCTCAGCGAATAGAACAGCGCACGCGCTACGATTTGGAAATGCTGCGCGAGGTAGGTTACTGCAACGGAGTCGAGAATTATTCGCGGCATTTAGCAGGGAGAAATGCGGGGGAACCGCCAGAATGTTTGATTGATTATTTCCCGAAAGATTGGATGTTGGTGATAGATGAATCTCACGTCACAGTGCCGCAAATTCGGGGGATGTACAACGGCGACCAAGCGCGCAAAAAAGTATTGATAGAACACGGTTTTCGCTTGCCCAGCGCTGCGGATAACCGCCCTTTAAAAGCAGAGGAATTCTGGGCAAAAGAGAATCAGTGCATCTTTGTTTCTGCTACGCCTGGGGATTGGGAAATGGAGATATCTGAAGGCAGAGTTGCAGAGCAAGTAATTCGCCCTACCGGAGTAATAGATCCGACGATTTTCGTGCGCCCGACGGAAGGACAAATTGACGATTTGTTGGGGGAAATTAAGGAGAGAGTAAGTCGGGACGAGCGAGTGTTGGTGACGACTTTAACCAAGCGGATGGCGGAAGATTTAACCGAATATTTGCAGGAAAGGGCAATTAGAGTGCGGTATTTGCACTCGGAAATTCAGTCGATTCAACGCATCGAAATTATCCAAGATTTGCAGGATGGTAAGTTTGATGTATTGATTGGTGTTAACTTGCTGCGGGAAGGTTTGGATTTGCCGGAAGTTTCGCTGGTGGTAATTTTGGATGCGGATAAAGAGGGGTTTTTGCGATCGGGACGTTCGTTGATTCAAACAATTGGAAGGGCGGCGCGGCACGTTCAGGGACAGGCTATTCTGTACGCGGATAATTTGACGGATAGTATGGTTAAGGCGATCGACGAAACGGATCGCCGCCGGGGGATTCAGCTAGCGTACAATAAGATGCACGGGATTACGCCGCAGCCGATCGCCAAAAAGCGATCGAGTAATGCGATTTTGGCATTTTTGGATGTGTCGCGCAAGCTGAATTCTCAGCAGTTGGAGGAGGTTTACGAACAGGTAAACGAGTTATCTTTGGATGAGATTCCTCAGTTAATCGGGCGGTTGGAAACGCAGATGAAGGCGGCGGCTAAGAAGTTGGAGTTTGAGGAGGCGGGTAAATTGCGCGATCGGATTAAGCATTTGCGGGATAAGCTATTGGGACATTAAGCTTGTTGTCAGGGAATTGAGGGGGGTTTTTAACCGCAGATGCACGCAGATAAACTCTGATGAATTGCTGAAGTCTGCGACTTTGCGGAGTTTTTGCAGGAAAAACAGGAAAAAGTGCGATCGTATTAAGCATTTAGGTGAAGTGCGATCGCCCTTTACCATTGTCCTATTTTTTGGATGGGAAGGGCGATCGTACTTTTTACCAGATTCCTAACCTTTGGGCTGATTCGCGATCGGATAAGTTTTGGTCTGAGCGCTAATCATCAGAAAGGTTACATAGCTATTGAGCTTGTCCAAACTTAGCTATGAAATGGTAAATTTCGTCATTACTCAGGCGGCCAAAGTCTGGCGGGTTAACTATACCCCTGCCTTTGACTACCAGTTGGGCTATAGCAATCAGCATGGTACGGACTTGCCAGCCTAAAGGATATTGTCCATCTTTTGCGCTAAAATGTTGGGACATATATTTTATGGTTAGGTTTGCTGTTGGTGGTCTGAAGTTAAGAGGTCAAACCACCTGGAGTTTTCTAGCCAAAACGAGGGTTCTGTCTGAATTACGAGTTCAGACGGCCTTTTTCGTTTTTACTACTTTGAACCGCAGATGCACGCAGATATACGCTGATCAATTGCAGAAGTCTGCGACAAGAATCTTTAGAACGGCTTGATACAGGTCAGTGCAGTCGCTTCTAGATTCTGAATTACAACAGAGCGTCCCTATCACTTGCAGGTTTAGGGGCGCTATTTATTTTTAACGGTTTTCCGGCCAATTGTCAAGTCTTTTTTGGATATTTACTCACGAAAGATTCGGGATTGAAACTGAGGGTTATCGCGGTATCTTATCCTGTTATTGCAAGCACCATAGGAGACTTTTGTACTAAACTACATTAATACTTTTGTATTAAACTACATTAATACTTTTGTACTAAACTAGATAAATACTTGTGTTTTACATAAATACTTGTGTTTTACATAAATACTTGTGTTTTACATAAATACTTGTGTTTTACATAAATACTTGTGTTTTACA